>CALKYG010000126.1 GCA_938003575.1 uncultured Alphaproteobacteria bacterium | reverse complement strand
CGTTGAGACGGCGGAGATCGCCATTCAGGCGTCGCTGACCGGGCATCTCGTGCTGTCGACCGTGCACACGAACTCGGCGGTCGGCGCCGTGACCCGATTGCGCGATATGGGCGCTGAACCGTTTCTGCTTTCCTCGACGATCGCCGCCGTGCTTGCGCAGCGCCTCGTTCGCCGGCTTTGTCCGACCTGCAAGGAAGCGTATGAGCCGGACGACGCTGAAAGAAGACTGCTCGGCGTCGCGCCCGGCGCCGGCGTCCGGGTTCACCGGGCGGCGGGCTGCGGCCGGTGCGGTCACACCGGCTATGAAGGCCGGGTCGGCGTTTACGAATTGATGGTGGTCGACGAAACCCTTCGCCGTCTCATCCACGAGGATGCGAGCGAGGCGGACATCGCCGCTCATGCGTTCAGGCGCGCAGATACGCTTGCGTCTGCCGGCTTCCGGCATGTTCTCGCAGGCCTCACATCGATCGAGGAAGTCCTCCGCGTCGTGCGGCAGGAGGAAGACGATGCCATCGTTTGAGTATGAGGCGCTTGACGCCGGAGGAAAGTCGCGGCGCGGCGTCGTCAACGCGGAGTCGGCGCGGCTCGCCCGGCAGGAACTTCGCCGTCTTCAGCTGACGCCGGTTTTGCTGTCGGCGCCGCGCGAGGCCGGCGCGGGCGAGGGATCGCGCAAGGCGCAGCGGATCGGAGCCTCGGAACTTGTCAACCTGACGCGGCAGATCGCGGTGCTGGTCGCAGCTTCGACGCCGCTTGAGGAGGCCTTGAACGCCGTCGCCCTGCAAACCGAGAAGAAAGGCGCGCGCAAAAGGCTCCTTGCAGTGCGCGAACGCGTCCTTGAAGGCTGGCGTCTCGCCGATGCTCTCGGAGAGGACCGCCGGTCGTTTTCAGACCTTTACAGGGCCGTTGTCGCCGCCGGCGAAACTTCAGGCGATCTCGCCGGCGTTCTCGATCGCCTGGCGACGATGCTAGAGAAAAACAGGACCATGCTCAACAAGGCGGTCGCGTCGCTGATCTATCCGCTGGCGCTCGCGATCGTGGCGGGGCTCGTCGTCACCGCCTTGATGACGCAGGTTGTGCCGAAAGTCGTCGAACAGTTCCAGACGTTCGACGCGCAGCTGCCCCTTGTCACGCAAATGGTCATCGCCGTTTCGGATTTCATCGGCGAATACGGCCTTTACTTGCTTGCAGCGGTCATGCTTGGCGGCGTTGCGTTCTGGCAAGGACGGCGCACCCCTGCGTTCAAGCTGGCGTTCGACCGCTGGGTGCTGACTTTGCCGCTGCTCGGAAAGCTGCTCCGGGGGCTTGACGGCGCGCGCTTTGCGCGAACGCTGGCGACCCTCTTCGCGGGCGGCGCGCCCCTGCTCGACAGCCTCAAGGGCGCGCAGCGGACGATAGGCAACAGCTACATGCGCGACCGGCTTGAAGGCGCAATAACGCAGGTCAGGGAAGGCGCGTCGCTCGCCGCCGCACTCAAGCGATCCAACGTCCTGCCGCCGATGATGGTGCATATGCTGGCGGCGGGCGAACGGGCCGGCGCCGTGCCCCTTATGCTCGACAAGGCGGCGGCGCAGCTGGAAGAAGAATTCGACACCGCTTCGACGGTTGCGCTTCGCCTGCTTGAACCTTCCATTATCATCGCCATGGGCGGCGCTGTCATGCTAATCGTCGTGGCGATCCTGCTGCCGATCCTGAGGCTCAACAGCCTCGCGGCCGGATGACTCGCTGGAAAGTTAGAGAAGGAGAGTTGAGCGATGTGCGATCCCGGGACGAAACGCAGAATTCGCCGCCGGCAAAATGGCGTCACGCTGATTGAGCTTCTCGTCGTCCTGTCGATTCTGGCGCTGATCTCCGCGCTCGTCGTCGTCAACGTGCTGCCGGAGCGCGACAGGGCCGCCGCGCGAAAGGCGAAGATCGACATCGGCGCCATTGAAACAGCGCTCGATCAGTACCGGCTTGACATGTTCGCCTATCCGACGACCGAGCAGGGACTGGCGGCGCTTGTCACAATTCCTCCCGGCGAAACGCGCACTGACCAATATCGTCCCGGCGGTTATCTGCGCACCCTGCCTGTCGATCCCTGGGGCCGGCCCTATCAGTATCGCCAGCCGGGCGACCACGGCCCGATAGACGTCTATTCTCTCGGCGCGGACGGAGAGCCGGGCGGCGAAGGCGTCAACGCGGATATCGTGAATTGGCAGGCGGAAGGTTAAATCTGAAAAGACAACGCGGTCTTACGCTTGTCGAACTGCTGGTCGTCATCGCCATTCTGGCGCTGGCGTCATCCGTGGTTATGTTGACGGCGCCGCCGGTGCGCCCGGCTGTTCGCGACGACGCCGAGCGTTTCGCCGCAAGGACTGAAATGGCGCTCGACGACATGATCTCGAGCGGCCGGGTCCTTCGCTTGTCGATAGACCCAACGGGCTACGAGTTCGAAGCGCTCGCCGGCGGCGAGTGGTCGCCGCCTGAACGGGCCGCGCACCTCTCGCGCAGGAAATTCGACGGGCGAACCTCTGTCATGCTGGAGTTTGAGGATCGGACGATCGCAAACCTGCGGGCGCTCGGGGCTGAAGAGGCGGTGTCCGCGGATGATCAGCCGAATGGAGCCGGCGCCGATCGGGATAAGGACGCCAGGACGGTTCCGCTTGATCCGCTCGGGGGGCAGACCCCGTTTTCGGTTCGATTTTCGAGCCCCGCCGGCTCATGGGTTGTCACTGTTGATGACGCCGCAACTGTATCGGTCAGGGACGATGCCGTCGGACGCTGAAAGAGGCATGACGCTGATCGAAACGCTGGTCGCGCTTGCGATTCTCGCGGGTGTCGTCCTGTCCGCGTATCTCATGCTCGCGCAGTCGACGCGCTTTGCTGCGACAGAACAGGAGCGGCTGATCGCCGGGGTCGTCGCCGACAACGAATTGATTGAACTTCTGATCATGACCGCGCCGCCGGATCAGGTTGAGGAGGAAGAAATTATTGAGGCGGCGGGGCGGCGTTGGCGCGCAAAGCGAACCGTATCAGCCGCAGGAGAAGAACTTTTGCGGCTCGCCGTTTCAGTGACCCGGGAAGGCGACGCGCAGGTGCTTGCGCGGGCGGAGACATTGAGGTCCGCCAAATGATGCGCCGCTCGCAGAAGGGACTGACGCTGCCTGAACTCCTTATCGCATTGCTGATCTTTGCGATGATTTCGAGCGCCGCCGTCTATGCGCTCCGGCTGGCCGTCGAAGGGCGAGAGCAGCTTGAACGCGCCGACGCCGATATTCGTGAAATGCAGATGATGCGGCAGATCTTGAAACAGGATCTCGTAAACGTCGCGCCGCGCGCGGTTCGGGACGAATTCGGCGTCTTGCTTCCGGCGCCGTTTCTCGGCGGCTCGGGGCTTTCGTTCCGCCCGCCTGCGGACGGCGAAAGGACGCTGCTCGTTTTCGTCCGTCGCGGCTGGGTCAATCCGGACGACCGGGCGCCGCGCTCCACACTGCAGGCTGTCGAGTATCTGGTGAAGGGCGACGACTTGGTTCGCCGCACCAGGCCCTATCTCGACGACGCCCGCGATCAGCCGCGAACTGACCGCATCCTCGTTTCAAACGTCTCCGAGGTGGAACTCTCATTCGCAACCGGGCTTGAGACATCAAGCGGGCCGGAGTTCGTCGAATTGTGGCCCGCGCCCGGCGCAGTCGGCGTCGCGCCGCCGGCGTTGCGCCTTTCCCTTACGACGGAGCGCTTCGGACGGCTCGACCAATTGTTCTGGTTGGGGAGAAACGAATGATGAAAGGGCAGAAAGGCGCCGCCCTGATTGTCGTGCTTTTGCTCGTCGCAACGCTCGCCTTCATTCTCCTGTCGCTCTCCAACATCATCACGTCGAGCGTTGCGCGCAGCGCCGCTGACCGCATGCGTTCGGCGAGCTTTTGGCACGCGGCCGCCGGTGAGGAGATCGCCCGGAAGGCGCTCGAAAAATATTTCGCGACAGCGCCGACCAAGATGGCGGCGGGCGAAGGGCTTTTCAGCGGCCCCCGCGAACTCCCGCTGGAGGGGGGGAAAGCGACGCTGATGTTTCGCGACGCAACGCGCTGTTTCAATATCAATTCAATGGTGTCGAAAAGCGACGAGTCGATCGAGGGTAATAACGCGGGCGTTGAGCGCTTCGTTCGTCTGATGACCGGCGTCGGCCTCGGCGTCGGTGAAGCAAACCGCCTGGCCGATGTGATTGTTGATTACATGGATACCGATTCCGTCAGTCGTCCGCAGGGCGCGGAGGACGGGTTCTACACCGGTTTGCCGGTTCCCTACCGGACCGGCGGCCAGCTGATTTATTCAGTGAGCGAACTTCAAGCGCTCGATCGCGTGCCGAGATCGCTTTACCGGCGGATCCGCCCGTACCTTTGCGCGCTGGATCAGACCGCGCCGACGACCATCAATGCGAACCTGCTCCGGGCGGACGCGCACGCCGTGCTCGCGGCGGCGCTGGCGCCGCCTGAGGCCGGCGCCTCGACGAGCCGGATCGCTGACGCCATAAACGCGCTGCCGCCGGGCGGCGTCGCCAATACGGCCGATCTTCGCCCGCCGCTGAACGTCACGCCGGGTCTTGCCGTCGTCTCCGATCACGTGGAAGCCCTCGTAAGGCTTGAAGTTAACGGTCTCGTTGTAGAAGAGAAGCTGCTGTTTGAGGTGAAGGCCGGTTCGCCGCCAAGACTCGTCGCGCGCACCCTCGGAGAAGACTATTGACCGACCTCGTCGTCTTCAAGACCGGAGAAACGCCGCTGGCGCCCGTCCTGTGGGGCGCCTTTGCGTCCGGCTCACTTGTTGAATCCGGCCGCGTGGAAAACGTGGCGGCTCTATCGTCGATAGCAGGCCGGTTCGACAGCGGCGCTCGTCTCGTTGCAGTTTTGCGCGGCGAGCAGATTGCCGTGCGCGAATTCGCGGCGCCGCAGAGAAACTCTTCGAAAATGATCGCTGCTGCGACGCTGCTTCTGGAAGACGAGCTCGCGGAGCCCGTTTCCGATCTCCATATCGTCGTTTCAGCCGGCGAACCTCGTTCTGCTCTGGCGATCTCGAAGTCGGTCATCGAGGAATGGCTGGGCGCTTTCGATGCGGCGGGCGTCGCGGTCGCAGAAATGTGCGCCGACTTCGCCGTTATCGGCGGCTCTTCGTCGACGGTTGTTCTCGTCGCGGATGAAGGCCGTGTAATCGCTTCGCGGGGCGCAGCAGGTTTCGCCGCAGAGACGGACCTCGCCGCCGTCGCCGTCCCAGCGCTGATCGAGGCGTCCGGCGAAGCGGGTGTTATCTTCTACGGCCCGCAGGATATCGCTTCAGGCTGGAGCGCGCGGCCGGTTGAATTCAGGCGCCTGCCGCCGGCGGGCGGCATATTGGCGATTTTCGGCGCTGCGCTTAGCGTGAAGCCGCCGCCGGTCAATCTGCTCAGCGGCGCGTTTCGGAGGCGAGCGCCTCGCCTTTTCAATGCGGGCCCCTACAAACGGGTCGGCCTGCTCGCCGCGGGACTTGCCGCCGCCGCAGTCGTTTCGGCGGCCGCCAGCGGCCTTAAGGATGCCCGCGTTGCGAAAATATATGAGGAATCGGCGGGCGCGATGCATCGCGCGGCGTTTCCGACATTCGCCGGCGGCGACATACGCGCGCACTCGCGCCAGATGCTTGCTGACGGAGTGAAGGCCGCGTCGTTCCTCGAAATGTCGGGGCGTCTTGCGTCCAGCCTGGAAGGAAATGACGGCGTTGCGATCGACCGCATCCGTTACGACGGCGCGCGCGGGCAATATCTATTCAGCATACGGAGCAGCACCGACGCCGGGATTGAGGCTTTCAGGGCCTCGCTGGAGGCGCAGGGACTCGCCGCAATCGACAGCGGCGGGTACCGGCGCTCAGGCGATGCGTGGATCGGTGAAATGTCGGCGAGGACGAAATGAAGGAAGTCTGGAACCGCCTTTCAGACAGAGAGAAGATTTTCGTGGGCGTCGGCGCCGCGCTGGCGGCGGCGGTCATTATCCTTCAGCTTGTCATTGCGCCGGCCGCAGCCTGGCGGAACGAACAGGCTCAACGGCGCAACCGCGCGGAAGACCTTTATCGCCTCGTTTCCGAAGCGAGCTCATCGGCGGGCGTCGCTGCGGCCGCTGCGGGCGTCGATCTCGAAACGCCGCTTCAGAACGTCCTCACCCAGACGACCGCCGAGTATGCAATCGCGGTAAACTATCGGAACGCGCGGGCCGACGGCGCGGTTGAAGCGAATGTCGCCGCGCCGCCGGACAAGCTCTTCGCATGGCTTCGCGCATTGGAAACGCGGTACGGCGTCACTGTCGCTTCCGCTGATATCGCGCGCAGCCCGTCCGGCGAAGAGGCGCAGGCGCAGCTCACGCTCGTGCGGCGCGCTGCGAAATGAAGCCGGTCGCCGCCGTTTTCGCCCATGAAAATCGCCCGCTCTGGTTTGCGGGCGCGGCGGTGTTTCTTTGCGCATCGGTTGCGACTGCGCCGGCGAGCCTGCTTGCGTCGGCGGTCGGAGCAAGCGTCCCGCAGGCGCAGATCGGCGGGGCGAACGGCACCGTCTGGCGAGGGACGCTTGAAGACGTGTATGTCAACGATATTCGTCTCGGACGGATCAATTATCGCCTCGCGCCCCTTCACGCCCTGACCGGGAAGCTCGCGGCGGATCTTTCAGCGGATGGCGGCGCGCTGACTGGAAAAGGCCGAATTGCGGTCGGCCCCGGCGCCTATTCGATCGGCGATCTATCGGTCCGCTTCAATCTCGCGTCGATACGCCGATACACGTTTTTCGGCGTCCCCTATCAGGGAGAGGCGATCGTCAGGGCGAAGAAAATCTCCTTTGGAAGCCGGCGCTGCGCGGCTGTGGACGCGAGCCTTTCAACCAACATGCTTGACGGCTTGTCCCGGCAGTGGTCGCAGGAGCCGCTGACGCTTGAGGGGCCGATTGAATGCCCTGAAGGGTCGCTGTCCCTCAGTCTTTCCGGCGGGAATCGCGCCGGGCGGTTGACGCTTTCGGCCGCCGTGACGCCGCAAATGGCCTATTCCATTACAGTGACGGCGGCATCGGTCCGTCCCGAATTCGGCGTCATGCTGCGAAGCATCGGCTTTGAAGGCGACGACGCGCAGCTTATGCTGAAGGCGGCGGGCCAATTGAAAGGAATAAGCTCATGACGATGCGTCTGGCTGTTGCGGTCGCATCGCTTGCGATCTGCGCCTGTTCGTCTTCGGGAAGGGACGGCGGCGTCCGGAGCGTCACAGCCGCGCCCAGCGGGGACGGAGACGCGATCGTCGGCGCGCTCGCCGACGCTTCTCTGCCGAAAGGCGAATGCGGCATGATCCTGTGGACGCTAGAGGCGGATCAGCCGACGCCGATCCTCAAAGTGATCGCGGGGAAGGGGGCTGAAATGGTCGTCAACGGCAAGCTGCTCAAGTTCTCGGTCATTGAGACCGGCGGCGCGGCAGGCTTTGGCGTGTTTGAGGAGCAAAAGCTCGCCTCTGAAAAAATGACGGCGGATGTCAGGGTGAGATTCGCTCTCGGCTTCGACGGCGGAAGCTATCTCGAACGCGGCCTCGTGACGATTGAGTCGCCCGGCGGATGGCGGACCGTCATTCCGGCTGCTGGCGTCGCCGGATGCCGCTCATAAGAAATTGTCAAATGTGCCTGAAGATCAGGGCTGCGAGTGCGGTCACGACGCCCGCGCTCGCCACCAGATAGCCGCGCCGGTTCGGAGTGAGGCTCGCATGCGGTCCGAGATGAAAGACCATGATGTAAATGAGCCCCCCCGCCGTCAGTCCGAGCAGAGGCCCGAGCGGAAGCGACTTCACGTTTTCAATGAAAGCGCTGGCGATGACGGCGCCAGCGACCGTCGTCAAGGATGCTGAAATAAACGCCCACGCGGTCGACCTGACCTTGTCGAGGCCCGCATCGCGCGCGAGGAAATAGGCGATCACGCCTTCCGGGAATTCATGGAGAAGAAGCCCGGCGGTCGCGAGCGAACCCGTGAAGAGTTCTGCGTGGTAGGTCGCCTCGTAAATCAGTCCGTCGACGAATGAATGAAAACCGAGGGCGACAATCGATGCGTACCCGATGGCGACGCCGTGGCCGTTGCGGCTGTTGTGCGACAGGAGACGGAGGCCGTAGCCGAGGACGAGCATTCCAGCGAAACCGCCCGCGATTGAGCGCCACGCGCTTGTGGAATAGCTGAGCGCCTCCGGCGTCAAATGAAACAGGACGGCGACCAGCATCACGCCGATCGCATAGGCGGAAAAATATGCGCTGTGCCGCTTGCCCCAGTCGCCAAGCGCCGCCATGGACAAAAGCCCAACGGTGCTTACGGCGGCCGCCGCAAGACTCGCGAGCACTCCCGGCGCTATGTTCCCAAGCTCAAACACGCTTGCGCCGCCCCCTGTCTTCCCACGCAACCGAACCCCTGGCGTCCCGCGTCTCACCGGGGCGCGTCGCCGGCACCCTGCCAGCATGTCGCAGGCTTAGCAGCCCTTATGTTATCACGTCACTAGGCCGGCTCTGCAAAATGCGGGTTTGTTGCGGTCAATCCACATAAAAAGTTACCCGCCGTCCATATTCGGCTTGCTCAGGCGCGCGGCGGGGGCTTAACTATGCGGGGCGATTTACCGTTGAATTTGCAAGCATTCCGGCAGGTAGGATAGGCATGACCGGCTGCGG
This sequence comes from uncultured Alphaproteobacteria bacterium, assembly GCA_938003575.1. Classification (GTDB taxonomy): domain Bacteria; phylum Pseudomonadota; class Alphaproteobacteria; order Caulobacterales; family Parvularculaceae; genus Amphiplicatus. The sequence continues at coordinate 1,274 of CALKYG010000126.1, read as the reverse complement.
CCATGACCATTCGATAAGGGAAGTTCACGCTCGGCACAGCGCTGACGGCCGGCGGCTGATCGCCGCCTTCCTTGTCATCGTGGTCTTCATGGTCGTTGAGGTTGTGGGCGGGGTGATCTCCGGGTCTCTGGCGCTGCTTGCGGACGCCGCGCACATGATGACTGACGCGTTTGCGCTGGCGCTGGCGGCGAGCGCTCACTGGATGTCGTCGCGGCCCGCGAACAATAAGCTGCATTTCGGGTATCGGCGCATGCAGGTGCTCGCGGCGTTCGTGAACGGCATTGCGCTGATCGCCCTGATGTCATGGATTGTGTTCGAAGCCGTTCGCCGCGCAATTCAGCCGATTGAAGTCTCCTGGGCGCCGATGCTTGTCGTCGCGTCGCTCGGTCTTGCCGCAAACGGCATCGCGTTCCGGCTCCTGCACCGCGCAGGCGAGCACAACATAAACATCAAGGGTGCAATGCTGCACGTTGCGAGCGATTTGCTCGGTTCGATTGCTGCGGTCATCGCCGCTATCATAATCTGGCAGACCGGCTTTACGCGGATCGACCCGATTCTTTCAGTGCTTGTCGCCGTTCTGATCGCGCGGTCGGCCTACAAGCTGTTGAAGGAGACCACTCACATTCTGCTGGAGGGCGCGCCGCACCACCTCGATGCGGAAGCGATTGCAGACGATCTTGTCGCATCAAGTCCCGACGTTGAGGACGTTCACAACATCAAGATTTCGCAGCTTACGCCGGACCAGCTGCGCCTCACCATGCATGCCAGAATTCGAACCGGGGCGGCGGCCGACGAGGCGCTTCGCGGGTTGAAAGCGCGCCTTGAAAATCATTTCGGCATTCGCGATTCGACGATCCAGATTGAGGCGGGATGCGCTTGCCCCGATCACGGCGCCGGGGATGGCGGCGATCACGGTCACGACGTCGACCATGGCGGACGCAATCGCGGCAATGGGCACGGCGTTCGTCTTCACGCAGTTCACTAGAGGGTGAGCGCTTTCAAGCGCTCAGGCGGGGAGACCGGCGGCCCGCCGGCGCCGCGCGCATCGGCGCGCCAGCTATATCGTCGCCTTGTCGCCTGTTCATTTCTCAAGACGTTGGCGGGCATTCGGCTGACGCCCGCGATAAGCGCGATCAAGATCAAATAGCCGTCCCACATTTCCAGCGATGTCGACGCGCCGCCGATGCAGAAAACGGTTAGCGAGATCTGGGCGTAATACCCAAATCGCGCCCGCCACGGGCCGGCGCCGTTCCGGCTCCCGTTCTGAAGCGTCG
>CALKYG010000125.1 GCA_938003575.1 uncultured Alphaproteobacteria bacterium | reverse complement strand
GGCGTTAACGACGATTTTTGAAAAAAATCTTCAGCATTGATTTCGTTCGGGGATTTTGATGCGTCCCCCGGGTTGTCCCCCAGGTTATCCCCCGGGTTGTCCCCCTGTTTATCCCCCGACTTATCCCCCTCCTTTGGCGAGGCCCCATTATCCAACCTGCCGGACCGGGAGAGACGCGATTTCAGCGTCGCTCAAACAAGTCCGGCGCGGCGCTCCGCGCCGGCTTTGAAATCGTAAAGGCGCGGGGATGGCCCGCGCGGAGAAGGAGAAGGCGTGTCATCGCAGGTCTATGCCGAGAAGCGAAGACAATTCGTCGATAACCGGAGCGACGTCGCCGAAGGGCGCCCTGATCGTGGTCATGCCCATTTCCCGCGCCGGTTTGAGATTCACGCCGAGATCGTCGATGAAAACGCAGGCGGCGGCGGGCAGGGAAAGCGCCTCGAGCATCATTTCATAGATACGCGGCTCAGGCTTGCGGACGCCGGCTTTCGACGATTCAATGACATGGTCGAAGTCGGCGAAAATCTTTCTGAGTTCGTCCGACCGTTCCGCCATGCGCGGCGAGCCGTCCGATTCGATCGACGGAAAATTGTTGGTGATGCAGCCGGTGCGAAACCCGGCGCGCTTCACGCCCGAAAGCGCATTGATCATTTCAGGCCTGAGGGCGACATCAAGGAGCTTCAAAAAATCGGCGCCGCGGATTTCGAAACCTGCATCCCGCGTTTCGGCCGCGAACAGAGCGTCGAACTCGTCCATGCCGAGCTCGCCGCGTTCAAATCGGGCGAACGCCCCGTCATGGAGCCGCGACTTGATAACCCCGCCGATGAAACGATCGGGCAGGCCGCGACTTTTTTCGAAAATCGCGAAGTTTTCGACCGGCGAGGTTGTGAAAACGCCGCCGAAATCGAAAATGACGGCCTTTATTGTCGCTGTCATGCGCCTCGAGGCTTCATGCCGAAGCGTTTGGCGATCGCCTTGTCGACCATGCGCTTCGGCAACAGGCTCGGCAGCGTCCACATCGCGAACTTGTTGCGCAGGATGGCGTACCGCGTTTTCGGTCTTTCATCCGTCAGGATCCGGAGCGTCAGCGCCCCGACGGTCTCCGCCTCAAGACCGGAATCGCCGAATGCCTGCATCATTTCCTTCATGCGGGAAAGGTCGTCGAAATATTCGGTGTCGCGATACCGTTCGATGTTGAGATCATCGGCTTTCGCCCAGATCGGGGTCCTGATCGCGCCCGGGCCGATCACGACGACGTCAATGCCATGAACGATAAGCTCGCGGCGGAGACTTTCGGACATGGCTTCGAGCGCATGTTTCGACATCGCGTAAGGCGACATGAACGGCGAGGCGACTTTTCCGGCGACCGAGCTCATATTGACGATGCGTCCGGGCGCTCCCAGCCGGCAATGATCGGCGCCGAGCATCTTGAGAAACGCCTGCGTGACGCGGATCGGGCCATAGACGTTGACGTCCATCTGCCGCTTGAGGTCATCAAGATCGAGATAACCGACGGGGCCGGCGACAGCGACGCCGGCGTTGTTGACGAGAGCGTCAAGCGTGCGCCCGCCAAGCGCAGCGTCGACTTTCGCGGCTTCGCGCCGGATCGCGGCTGCGTCGGTGACGTCGAAAATCAGCGGCGTGAATCCGGGCCCGAGGGCCGCCGCCGCATCGGCGGCGTCGCTTTCCTTGCGGACGCTGCCGTACACTTTCCAGCCGGCGTTGATCAGGGATTTCGCGATCGCCCTGCCGATGCCGGAAGAGACGCCGGTGACGACAGCGGATTTCTGAGATTGGCCCATGCGTCGCTCCTATTTTCTGGCCCAGGCAAGACCCTCTTCGGGCAGGTAATCGCCGGCCGGCGTGAACGCCCGCGGGTCGTCAAAAACGCCGATCAGGAAATGGCGCTCCCCCGGCCATTTCTCGCTTTCATACGAAAGAGGCGTGCCGCAGGATTTGCAGTAACCCCGGCGGACGCCCGGCGAACTTGCGTAAAAGGCGGGAGGATCGGTCAGCCATTCGACGTCGCCCGCCTTGAACCCGACCCATGTCGAAAACGCGCCGCCGGTCGTGCGGCGGCAGCTGTCGCAATGACAGCGGGAGACGAATTTCGGTTCGGCTTTCGCCCTGAAACGGACCGTGCGGCAATGACAACCGCCTTCGCAGATCGTCATAGGCCGAGCGCCTCCGCCTGTTCCACGCTCTTTCTCATCATGGATTGGAACGCGGGCCGAGCGGCGACCCGCTCGACATATTCCCTGATGCGGCCTTCTTTCGGAATCGCCCCGAACATTGTTGCGAAGTTCAGTGTCGCGCCCATGACGACGTCGGCGGCGGAAAACCGGGCGCCGAGAAGCCACGGGCCCGCCGACAGCGCCTGGTCAATTGACGCCATGACGCGTTCATAGTCGCCATGCCCCGCAGCGGTCGCATTCTCCCTCGTGACCTTTCCGAGCCGGTCCAGCATCATCGGCTCGATGCAGGAGGGCGCAAAGAACATCCAGCGGTAATAGACGCCGCGCTTGGGGTCCGTTGTCGCCGGCGCGAGGCCTTTCTCTGGGTGGAGATCGGCAAGATAGGCGCAGATCGCCGCCGCTTCCGTCACGATCTCGCCTTGATGCGTCAGCGCAGGAAGCTTTCCCATCGGATTGATCCGGAGAAACTGCGGCGTGCGGCCCTCGCCCTTTCGCAGATTGATGAGCCTGATCTCGCATGCGCCGCCGAGCTCTTCATTCATCCAGAGCGTCGTGCCGCCGCGGGTCTGGGGCATGTGATACAAAACCGGTCTTTCGCTCATTTCACACCATTGATGTTCGTGCGCGTCGCTTCATACAAACTGATCGCAGCCGCATTTGACACATTCAAACTTTCCATCGAGGAGTCGATTGGAATTCGGAAGAGCCCGTCGCATGTCTCGCCGACAAGCTGTCGAAGGCCGGCTCCTTCGGCGCCCAGCACTAGCGCAATGGGCCGGTCCCGGGGGAGATCGGCGATCGGCGCAGGGCTGCCGCCGGCAAGTCCGGCGCAGAAATATCCAAGATCCTTCAGCGCTTCGAGCGCGCGGGAAATGTTGACGGCCTTGACGCATGGCAGCGTTTCAACGGCCCCGGCGGCGGCCTTCGCGAGCGCGCCTGAAAGCGGCGGCGTGCGCCGCTCCTGCACGATGGCGGCGCGGGCGCCGAATGCGGCGGCGGTCCTGAAAATTGCGCCGATATTCTGCGGATCGGTGATCTGGTCGAGCACGACTACCGGCCGCATTGAGCCGTCAGGGTCGCAGACCTCTTTAAGGCGGGCGCGCTCAAGGTCCTCCACTTCGACGGCGACGCCCTGATGAACGGCGCCCGACGGCAACAGGCGGTCGATTTCATCGGGCCGCGCATCATCAAGAAGGGCGAGACGGTCCGGCGGAATCGCCAGCGTCTTCAGCCAGTCCGCCGCGTTCCTGGTGACGCAGCCTCGCTTGATGCGGCGCGCCGGGTTGTTGAGGGCGGCGGCGACGGCGTGGCGACCATACAGCCAGAGAGCGGACGGCGCCTCGATCCCGCGGGCGCGATCACGCCGGTCAAAAGGGGCGCCGCCTTTTTCGCGGCCGCGTTTGCGGTGTGCCTTCATCGGGTCCGTATACCGGGAAACGAGATCATGCGAAACAATGGGTTATTGCGGGATTTTCTGTGGTTGCGCGCATCCTCCGACGCGGCTATAGACCCGCGTTCTCCCGGGCCGGCGAAAGCCGCGTCCCTGGGTTCGGGCGGCGCCGCAAAGCGCACCCCGGCTCCCCGTGGAGGGGTGGGAGAGTGGCTAAATCCAGCAGACTGTAAATCTGCCCGCTTCGGCGTACGGTGGTTCGAATCCACCCCCCTCCACCATTTTTCAAATCTCGCGGCCGTCCGCGTTGCTCGTTCATCCGGCAGGACGCCCTGGCCGGGCGGCGCGCGGTCGCGCTTGCAGGCCCTTCGAGATCGACAATGCTATGCCGAGGTCCGTATTTCCCAATCCGGATCAGGGCGATCCGATACGAAAATCAAGGCGGCGCAACCCGTACGACAGAGCGGCGCCAAGGCTGATCCCCAGTCAGGAGGCTGGCGGATGGGGTGGGATTCGAACCCACGGTGGACTTGCGCCCACGCCGGTTTTCAAGACCGGTGCCTTAAACCACTCGGCCACCCATCCGAGAAGCGCGGGACCATAGTGAAGCGCCGCCAAATGGCAAGCGATGGACGCCGGAAATGAGGGCGCCGATCAGTGCGGCGTTAACTTTGTTTTGGTTGCGGACGCGCGCAAAAGCCCGCATACGAATCCTCATGCCTCGTTCTTTCCTTCAGGCCGCTCGCGCGCGGCTTTGCTTTGTAATGCTGGCATCGGCCGCGGCGACAGCGTGCTCGACGATGAACCTTCCCGACGCGCCTAAAACGATCGGGCCCGTCAGCAAACCGCATTACAAGATCGGCGCTCCTTATCAGGTGGATGGTCGCTGGTACGTCCCGAAGGTCGATGAAAATTACGACGAAACCGGCGTCGCCTCATGGTATGGCGACGCCTTCCACGGAAAGCTGACGGCGAATGGAGAAGTTTTCGACAAGGGCAGGATTTCGGCCGCGCACAAGACCTTGCCGCTGCCGACGCTTGCTGAAGTTGAGAACCTTGAAAACGGACGTAAGATCGTCGTCCGCGTGAATGACCGCGGCCCGTTTGTCGGGGACCGGATCATTGATCTTTCGCACGCGGCGGCGGACGAATTGGGGTTCACGGCCAAGGGTCTGGCGCGTGTTCGCGTTCGCTACGCTGGGGAGACAGAGGTCGGCGCTCTCGCCGCGTTGCCCGGGGATAAATCGACGAAACAGGCTAAAGTCGCGTCGATCAGCGGCCGCAAAGCCGCACGCGCAGACGACAAAAAGGTCGAGACGGCGACGCCGACTCTTTCCGCTTCATCCGCGGCGGCCGGCAGCGATCCGCTCGGACAACTGATTGCAAGCGCAACAGGCGCATCGTCCGAAGCGGAATTTCAAGCCGGCGTACCTGTCAGCCAGGAGTTCTGGGTGGAGATCGCACGCATCGACAATCTCAGCCAGCTGGCGTCCATGCAGCTCAATCTGCCGGATATGGGTCCGGTCTCCGTTCAGGCGGACCAGCGCGACGGCGTGCAAAAGCAATCACTCCGGATCGGGCCGTTTATCGATGAAGCAATCGCCTTCTCGTCGCTTGCCCGGGTGCAGGCCGCCGGGTTCGGGGGCGCGCGCATTCTGCGCGGCGCCGGAATTTGAGACTGTCGCTCGTGCGGACGGAAAGTAGAGAGTCTGGAGAATGAAAATGGCGAACATCCATTGGTTTGCGGCAATTGGAGCGGCGCTTTCGGCGATGTTCGCTGTCGCCAAGGCGGAAGTCACGACGCCTGCGCCATATGCGCTGATCATGGATTACGACACCGGTTCCGTTCTGTTCGAGAAAGATGCGGACCGCCCGGTGGGGCCGTCGTCGATGAGCAAGCTGATGACGGTCGCAATCGTCTTTGAAAAGCTGAAAAACGGCGAATTGAAACTTACTGATGAGTTCGCGGTTTCTGAAAAGGCCTGGCGAGAGAAAGAGGGCTCGTCGATGTGGGTGCGCGTCGACACCAAAATTCCGTTGATCGACCTGCTTCGCGGGATCATCGTCCAGTCAGGAAATGATGCTTGCATCGTCGTCGCCGAAAATATCTCCGGCACGGAGGAAGCCTTCGCCGATTTGATGACAAAGAAGGCGCGGGAGTGGGGCCTGAAGAATTCAACATTCACCAATTCCTGGGGCAGGCCAGACGAACATCACAAGATGAGCACGCGAGATCTTGCTCTGTTGGGCCGCAAGATCATCAAGGAATATCCCGAATACTATATGCTGTTTGCAGAGACGGAATTCACCTGGGAGAAAATCCGGCAACCGAACCGGAATCCGCTGCTCTACAATTTCAACGGTGCGGACGGCTTGAAGACCGGCCATACGGCCGAGAACGGATACGGCCTCGTCGGGTCTGCCGTCGTGAACGGGGAGCGGCGCATCATCGTGATCAATGGCCTGCCTTCGGAAAAAGATCGGGCGCTGGAAGCTGAACGGCTGATGCGGGCTGCGTTCAATGAGTTCACGAACCGGACGCTTTACAAGGCCGGAGACGTCGCCGGCGATGCGCTTGTCTTTGCCGGAAAACAGCAGACGGTGCCGCTGGTGACCGGCGAACCCGTATCCATGATCCTTCACCGATCCGAAGCCAGTTCGGTTGTCGCCAAGGTCGTCTACGAGGGACCGGTGGTTGCGCCGATCGAGAAAGGTCAACAGATCGGGTACCTGCGCGTTGCGACGGGCGGAAGCGCGCGCGAGTTTCCGCTCTATGCCGGAAAGGATGTGAAGCCGGTCGGTCCGCTCGGTCGAATTGGTCTTGCAGTCAGGGCGCTGGTGGTCGGATCCTCCGCGCCGGAGGGCGCGGACGCTTCCGCAGCGCAGTAAATGAGTGCGCGCCGAAAAGGCTTCTTTATCAGCTTTGAGGGTGGCGACGGCGCCGGAAAATCGAGTCAGATCGGCCGTCTGGCGGATTACTTGCGCGCCCGCGGAAAGACTGTTCGCCTGACGCGGGAGCCAGGCGGCTCAGATGGCGCTGAAATCATACGCAAACTTCTCGTTGAGGGCGCCGCGGAGCGCTGGAGTCCGATGGCGGAAGCTCTGATGATGTATGCAGCGCGCGCCGATCATCTCGAGCGCGTCATTCGCCCTGCGCTTGATCGCGGAGAAACTGTCATCACCGATCGGTTTGCCGATTCGACGATGGCGTATCAGGGGATCGCCGGCGCGCTTGGGCCCGAGCTCGTTTCAAAGCTCCACGCAATTGTTGTTGGCGAAGATGATCCGGACGTTACGATCATCCTTGATGTTCCGACTGAAATCGGACTTGCGCGGGCGGGCGGGCGCGGCGCGGCAGAGACCCGGTTCGAAAGCAAGGGCGCCTCCTTTCAGGAACGGGTCCGGAAGGCCTTTTTGCAAATCGCGCGCGACAACCCGGCGCGCTGCGTCGTCATCGACGCGACGCCAAATGAGGATACGGTCTTCAAATCGGTTGCAGCTGCGGTTGAAAGGGCGCTTCAATCGCAGCCATGAACCAAATTGACGGCATGACGCCGCCGCGCGCGCGCACTGATTTCCTGGCTTCCCCCGATGTCGAGAAGTCGCTTGTTCAGGCACTGAACGCCGGCGCCCTTGCCAATGGCTGGCTGATTACCGGCGGTGAGGGGGCGGGAAAGGCGACCCTTGCGTT
>CALKYG010000124.1 GCA_938003575.1 uncultured Alphaproteobacteria bacterium | reverse complement strand
CATTACCCTGACTGGCATGCTCCGCTTTCGCATCGCGGCCGAGGTCAGCCGCGGAACGCCCTATCGCATCGCCGACGTCGATTATTCGGCGTTCGTCGGCGACGCCGACCCCGATCGCACGGAAGCTGTTATTGACCGCGAAAGGCTTTTCTCGGCGATGCGTGACTATCTCGAATCAGAACGATTGAGCGCTGACTGGAAGGCTGCTGAGGAGGCTCCAACTGAGGCGCTCATCAACTCGCTATCGATGGGGTGCCCGTTCGCGCCGAACGAAAAACAGGCGCTGCTTGAGGCCCCGACCTTGTCGGATCGCGCGGATTGCCTCGTTGCGCTGATGCGCATGGGGGGCGACGGCGCCGACGGCCAGTCAATGCAATAACGGCGCGGAAACGGAGTGAGACGCAGATGGACGAGGTCAAAGCGCATCTAAAGGAAGTCGACCCGAAACTCCTCGAAATTCTTGTCTGCCCCGCGACCAAGGACCGGCTCGTCTATCGTAAGGAAACGGCTGAGCTCCTCAGCCGCAAGGCGCGGCTCGCCTACCCAATTCGCGACGGTGTTCCGATTATGCTCGTCGGCGAGGCGCGCGAACTGTCTGACGATGAGGTGAACGCGCTCGGTTGACGTCTCGCGCCCATGTGATCCTCGCCGGACGGGCGCCACAATTGCGACCGATATCGGTCGGTTTTCCGGTTCAAACAGCCGTTGATGTCAGTGCGGGGCTCCGCGCGCAATGAGGAGGCAGGAATGCTGGGCGAGTTTTTTTCAAACCTTGCGGTGATCGCCGCCGAAGCGGCGCTCGCCGCCGCCCCCGCATCTGCGGGTGCGGCCGAATCTGTTTCGTCGGCGGTTCTCGCGCCCGCGCCGGCGATGGAAGCGCCGTTGGAGCCCGCTGGGGCGGTCAAGCAGGCGGCGGCGCTCGAACACACGGCGTACGACAATGATCATGCGCCCGCGTTCGCCGGGATCAGCGACGAAGATGTCGCCGCCGAAGTGCTTGAGCATTTAGAAGGCCTGACGACGCTTACGGGGAATTTCGTCCAGACATCGCCGTCTGGTGCGGTCGTCAGCGGCAAATTCTACCTCCGCCGTCCGGGGCAGATCCGGTTCGACTATGACGATCCCTCGCCGATAACGATCGTGGCGACAGGAGGCATGGTCTACGTTGAAAACGCCGATCTCGAAACGACGGATTCCTATCCGATGAAGAAGACGCCGCTACGCTTTCTGCTCAGCAAGAAGATCGATCTGGGCGATGCGGAGCTGAAAGCAGTGGAGCGGGCCGCCAACCAGATCGCCGTCACCTACGCCTCACGGGACGAAGAGACGGAGGGCGAAATCACACTTGTCTTGTCGGCGCCCGCCCTGTCGATCGAACAATGGGCGGTTCGCGATCCGCGAGGCGGCGTCACCGTCGTCGCGCTCAATAGCGTCACTGTCGGCGGAGCACTTGAAAATCGTCTGTTTCGCGCCCCGGAAGCGGGCGGCGCGTTTATTAATAAATAGACAGCCGTTCACGATTCCGTATGTAAGGGCACAACACGCAAGCTTTTTTTCGAATCCCCTATTGAAAAGTTACCATGTGAGGCGTTAGAGTAACACTGCTTGGGCGACATTGCGTTGGACCGGCGTTGCCCCCCCGCTAGCAGGTCCGACAGTCGCCCCGGTCGCCGGAATATCCCCTCCCGGCGTAGGCGCAACAGCGCAGCTTAGCGCCCGATCCTGAAAGGGATCGGGCGCTTTTTTTGTCCGCGCCGTTCTATAAGAGCGCCGAAAGGACGACGCCATGGATGATCGCGACCTCGAAGCCCTTGAGCGGGAGCTGCCCGCGCTCGGCTGCATTCGCCGGTTTGCAGCTGCGCTAGAGCGCATTCCGTGGTTCGCCAATTTAGGCGAGCCGCTGACGCCGGGCGCGCGCGCCGCGGCCAGGACCTATACGGAGGGCCTCGGCTTTCCAGACGCAGAAATAGCAATTCTTGTGGACTGGGAGGATGCTGCGGGAGCAGCCGAAAGCATTGACTGGAATA
>CALKYG010000123.1 GCA_938003575.1 uncultured Alphaproteobacteria bacterium | reverse complement strand
TAAAACTGGTCATTACGGGCGCGGGCTTCATTGCGCTTGCGTCAACTGCGGCTGTCGCAGATCCGGCTGCTCATGAAATCCATCCGACGGGCCACGAGTCGGCGTCATCCGGGACTGACGCGGTCATCGCCCCGATCGACGTGACGACGCGTGAGGATGCGAAGTTGCTCGCCGAGCGGGAATTCAAGCTCGCCGATTCGGACGCCGACGGCGCCATTGACGAGGCCGAGTTCGCCGCCTTTGCGGCAACGGCGTCGAAAACGAGCGGCGTCGCGCCTGAAAAGGCCCAGCCGGCCGACGCCGTCTTCGAGGCGCTCGCCAAGCAAGACAAGAAGATTACGAAACCCGAACTCGCCGACGCGCGCGACAGGTCTTTCGAGGCGGCCGATGCGAACCGCGACAAGCGCCTTGACGCGCTAGAGCAGCAGAAGTTTGCGGCGCTCATCGCCGTCAGGCCGGCTGACGTCCGGAACGCGCAATAGGCCCTGGATTGTATGCGGTGCGTATCGCCGCGCCCCCGGAGGTCCCGCGAGCGTCGTCTTGCGGGACCTCAACATCCCGCCGCCGGATCAGATCGTCATTCGCGGTCCGGCGCATCCCTGTCATCGTCGCCTTCAACCGCGGGGATCGCATAACCGCCCGACAGCCAGCGATGCAGATCGACATCTGCGCACCGTTTTGAACAGAATGGCATGTAATCCTTCGCCGCCGGCGCACGACAGTTTGGACACCGTCTTTCACCGACATTGTCATTGACTGCGCGCTTTTCAGGCGAGTTCATGGCTGCGCCGTTCCATGCCTGGATTTTCCCTAATTTCAAATCGAGCGCCGTATTTCGAGGCAAGGCGCGCCGCCCACTGGGGACGTTCATCGGAGAGATAGGTTGCGATCTCCGCGTCGGCAAGCAAAAGGGGCCGCGCCGTCGGTCGCCCCCGCAGCTCCCGCTCAAGCGCGCCAATTGCCTGTTTCGCCGACCAGTCGAGAGTGAGCCGCCGTCCCGGCGACGGCCAGGTCGCCCCCGCTTCCTCGGTAGCGAGTTCAAGCAGCGAAAAACTTCGCTTCGACAAGGTGAAGTCTGCAAGTCCGTCCGCGGCGAGCTTGCCGAACCGGAACCCCTCAACGCCGCTCAATCCTGATTTGATCCTTTCGACCAGAGCGTTGCGCGCGGCGGCGCCTGACGGCGGCAGGAAATCGACGACGACTCGGCCGCCGATCATGCGTCGTGAGAGCTCAGTCGGCAGCCTTTCCGCGGCTGTAAGGTTGGTCCTGTCATTCAGCCTCGCAGCCGCCGCCTGCTCCGAGGCGGAGGCGGTGTCGACATCAATCATGACACCGGCCGACGTTTCATGAAACGAAAGCCGCGCACCGCCGACAAGCTCGACCGATCGATGCAGGCTTTCATCGACGGCGTCGCCGATCAACGCCTCTTCGACAGCGCGCGCATCAAGGATGGGCCGGGCCTTACCGGCGGTTTCCAGGGCGCGCCTCGCGGCGGTATCGTTGACGAGGGTCTCCAACTCCGGCGCACCGGAGGGCTGGCAACGGCGGAAGGCTTCAAGGACGGCGCTCGTTGATCGGTTGAGCGCGCCGATCGCCGCGGTCGACGCGAGCGATTCGATCGAGGACGCCTCGCCCTCGCCGACTGAGCGTTTCCAATCGAGCGAAAGCACCGCGCCTTTTCCCGCCAATGGCGGGCGGCGAACGGTGACGATCACGCGCGCGCCTTCAATCGGCGGCGCGGATTTCCCGAGCGGGATGAAACCGTCGCGCTCAGCGCCGATATCGACGAACGCCGCGGCGAGCGCCTTCGACACGGCGGTGACGCGGCCGAGACGCACATCGCCTTCTTGCGGCGGTCTCGGCAGGTTCTCATCTCCCATCGCGGGAGCGAAGGCGAAACGCCGGATTTCGCCATTTTCGATCAGCGCCGCGCGCGTCTCGGCGGCGCCGCACTCGATAACGATGCGCGCAGTCACGATTGAAGCCTGCCCGCGCCCTTCAGAAGGTTCGCCGTTTCATAGAGCGGCAGGCCGACGATGTTCGAATAGGAGCCGATGATCGAAATGACATGCTTTGAAAACAGCCCCTGGATGGCGTAGCCGCCCGCCTTGCCGCGCCATTCGTCCGACTTGATATAGGCGTCGATATCCGACTGTTCGAGGCGCGAAACCTTGACCCGCGTCTCCACGATCCGCGTGCGCCTTTCGCCGTCAGGCCCCGCGAGCACCACGCCCGTAAAGACGCGATGTGCGCGCCCGGACAGCAATTCGAGACAGCGCCGCGCATCGGCTTCATCCTCGGCCTTCGGCAGGATGCGACGCCCGCAGGCGACCGCCGTGTCGGCGGCGAGCACGATCGCGCCCGGCGCCCTTGCGCAAATCATCTCCGCCTTGGCGGCTGCGACGCGAAGAACATAATCTCGCGGCAACTCGTGCAATCGTTCGGTCTCGTCGGCGTCCGCGGCGATGACGTCGTCGGGTGCGACGCCGATCTGCGCAAGCAGGGACAGCCGGCGCGGCGAGGCGCTGGCGAGAATGAGGCGGGGCCGATCGGCCATTGTCCTACTTGAAGCGGAAAGTGATCCGGCCCTTGGTCAGATCATAAGGCGTCATCTCGACGAGGACCTTGTCGCCGGCAAGGACGCGGATGCGGTTCTTCCGCATTTTGCCCGCGGTGTGCGCGATTATCTCATGGCCTTGATCGAGCTTAACGCGGAAGGTCGCATTGGGGAGGAGTTCCTCAACGGTGCCTTCAAATTCCAGGAGTTCTTCTTTAGCCATTCAGTCCTCGGGTTGGGCGATCCCCCCCTCCTTCGGGGGCGCCCGGACGGCGGGCTTTGAAGGATCTCTGATCGGGCGCGAAAATGGTCGCGCCGCACGGATAAATCAAGGCTTTTTGTTAAGCGCTGGAAACCGCACCCGAATGCGGCCGCGCAGATCGTCCCGCACCGAGCGGTAGGCGTCCATCAGCGCATTCCGGTCGCCTCTGACATCGCTCGGATTTTCGATCGGCCAGAACTCGATCCGCTCGCGCGGCAAATAGCGCCTTACCTCCGCCGCCGCTTCCGGCGTCAGGGCGATGACCACGTCGAACCCCTCCAGCCGGATGTCGCCGACCGATTTCGGCTGATAGTCGCCGAGCGACATTCCGATCTCGCCGAGGACGCTGTCGACAAAGGGGTCGAGCCCACCCTCATAAACACCCGCCGAATCGACCTGAAGCGCGCCATACGAGTCGGCCGCGAGTATCGCCGCCGCCATCGGCGAGCGCACCGAATTCATATTGCAGACAAAAAGCACCGATTTCGTCATTCGCGGTCTATCTCATGTGAAACGAGCATATAAGCGTAAACAGCCGACGCGCCGTGTTGAGATCGAGATTGATCTTTTCATTCAACCGATCACGGAGGATCTCAGATCCCTCATTGTGGAGCGACCGGCGCGCCATATCGATCGTTTCGATTTGCGCCGGCGCCGCGGTGCGGATGGCGTCGTAATAGCTTTCGCACAGCATAAAATAGTCCTTGATGAGCTTTCTGAACGGCGTCATCGACAGATGAACCTGACCGAGTCCTTCGCCTCCTTCCCGGCGGACGTCGAAAACGAGCCTGTTTTCGACATAGGAAAGGTAAAGCTCAAAAGGGCCGGCGCCGCCGCCGATCGGCTCGAAGTAGTTTTCTTCTATAAGGTCGTAGATTGCGACCTTGCGTTCATGCTCAATATCCGCAGTCGCACGCGCGAGGCTGCGCTCATCGAGTTCGATGCGCACGATCTTCAATGCCGGATGATTTTCCCTGTCGCCGGTCATCTGGTTCCTTGCCCTCATTGCCTTCTAGCGGGGACCGCCCGCGCCGTCACGCCCGGGCAGGTGTCGCGGCGCCCGCCTCGTGATATAGGAATGCATGGAGGGCTCTTATGACATACAGGCAGTTCGCGGCTGCGGCGGCGGCCGCGGCGGTCGGCGTCGCCGTCCTCGCTTGGGGAACCATCTGGCTGCTCGGCGAACGGATCATCGCCCGACGATATGAAACGCCGCCGCTTAAAATCGTCGCAGTCTCCGACCCCGTCACGCTTGCGGAGGGCGAGCGCCTCGCGAACATCGCCGGCTGCCTCGGGTGCCACGGGGCCGAGATGAATGGAAAGCTGTTCGGGGAAGCGCCCTTCGTTTATCGTTCGGTGACGGCGAACATTCCACGGCTCGCAGCTGATTATTCTGATGAAGACCTCGCACGGGCGATTCGCCACGGCGTCCGCAAGGACGGGCGCAGCGTCATCGGCATGCCGTCGCCGGCTTTTTTCGATATGCGGGACGAGGATCTTGCCGCAATCATCTCCTTTGCGCGCACGCTTCCGGACCGGGGCGCCAAATTGCCCAAATCGGAAACCTGGATCCTCGGACGGCTGGAATTGTTGCGCGGACTTTATCCGCCGGAGGCGTCGACCATAGACCACCTGGCGGATCGCCGCATTTTCGACTTCGCCGACAAGGCGCAGCGCGGCGAATATCTGGCGAAAATCGCTTGCGCGGAGTGTCACGGGCTCGACTTCGCCGGAGACCCTTACAGCGACGAACCCGGAAGCTCGCCGGATCTTTCAATCGCCGCGGCTTATTCGCCGGATCAATTCGCCCGCTTGTTGCGGACCGGGGAGCCGGCAGGCGGCCGCGACCTGCGGCTGATGGATGATGTTGCGCGGGACCGGTTCGTTCATTTCACGGATGATGAGATCGCAGCGCTCCACGCGTTCTTCATGCAGCGCGGCGCGGCGATGTAATCAAACTCCGTGTTCCGGCTTTGACTGCGTCATCCACGGCGCAGAAATGTCGCAAAGCTGCGCGTTGAGGCTTTCCACCTCAAGGCGAATGACGCCGCCTCCGGCGAAATCGAGTGTAACGACGCCGGCGCCGTCGGCGGCCGGCTCGAACCGGATCGCAAGAAGGTCAAGGACGCCGTCTTTCGCATCGGTGCGGAGATTCATCTGGCGCACAGATATCACATCGTCGAAGTGACATCCGGCGCGGACGCGAACGAACGGTCCGCGATTCCTGTCGACGGCGGCCTCCCAGACAAACCGGTTGGCGACGAAAGCGAAGCGGCGCTGCTTTGGAATGTGCGCGAAATCGCCCACCTTGGCGAGCGCATCCTGAAGCACGGCCGACAGCGTCTTTAGGTCCTCTTCATCCTCGACGAGGAGCCGCAGCGGCTTGTAGTCCTTAATACCCTTCATCATTCGCCTTTCACGCGTTCGATTAAAGCGCCGCAGTGGCTCAGCTTTTCCTCAAGGCGTTCAAAGCCGCGGTCAAGATGATAGACGCGATTGACGATCGTCTGGCCCTCGGCGCCGAGCCCCGCCAGCACCAGGCTCATCGACGCGCGAAGATCGGTCGCCATCACCGGCGCGCCTTTCAAGCGCCTGACACCGCGCACCGTCGCAATCTGTCCGTCAACGGATATTTGCGCGCCCATCCGTGCAAGTTCCGGCGCATGCATGAACCGGTTCTCGAATATCGTTTCCTTGATTACGGAAACGCCGTCAGCAATCGTCATCAGCGCCATGAATTGCGCCTGAAGATCGGTAAAGAAACCGGGATGCGGCTGCGTCACGATATTGACCGAGCGGCACCGGTCGACAGTGCGACTGACGCGCACGCCGGCGTCTTCCTGAGTGAGCTTGAGCCCCGCTTCTTCTAGCACGCCGCCCGCCGCCGCCAGCAGTTCGACGCGCGCATTGCGCAGGAACAGTTCGCCGCCGGCGACGCCGACAGCCATGGCGTAAGAGCCGAATTCGATTCGGTCCGGCACAACGGCGTGCCGCGCGCCCGAAAGGCTTTCGACGCCGACGATGCGAACTGTCGAATGGCCGGCGTTCTCAATCTTCGCGCCCATCTTGTTCAGACAATCGGCGAGATCGACGATTTCCGGCTCTCGCGCCGCATTCGTGAGGACCGTTTCCCCCTTGGCGAGCGACGCCGCCAGCATCGCGTGCTCAGTCGCGCCGACTGATACGAATGGAAAGTCTATCCTTGCGCCGCGCAGACCTTCCGGCGCCGAAGCGACGACATAGCCTTCATCAAGGTCAATCTTGGCGCCCATCGCGGCGAGCGCCTTCAAGTGCAGATCGACCGGGCGCGCGCCGATCGCGCAACCGCCGGGCAGCGACACGCGCGCTTTCCCTTCGCGCGTGAGCAAAGGGCCGAGCACATTGAAAGACGCGCGCATCTTGCGCACAAGATCATAGGGCGCCTCCGTCGACTTGATCGTCGACGCCTTCAAGGTTAGCGTCGAGCCTTCAAAATCGATATCAACGCCGTGCTGCGCGAGCAGCTTCAACAGCATATCGACGTCGGCAAGACGCGGCGTGTTCTCAATGACGAGCGGTTCGTCGGTAAGCAGCGCCGCCGCCATCAGCTTCAGCGCGGAATTCTTTGCGCCGCTGATGGCGATTTCACCGAACAGCGGCCGCCCGCCGATAATTGCCAGCCTGTCCATTTATTCCGTTTCTTTTTCTTTCCGGGCGGCCGCCTTCCGGCGGCGCAGGTTTTCTCGGAGCGCGGCGGCGAGCCGCGCCTCTTTGCTTTCCCTGCCGCCTTTCGACGGAAGGGGGGGCTTTTTCAAGGCCTCATCAGGGCGTTCTTCGCCGTCCGCTGACGGCTCTTCGCCCGGGCTGTCTTTATGCATGGCGCGGGACCATAGGGAGCGGGCGTACGGCGTCAAGCGCCCCATGCCTCCCGCATCGGATCATTAACCCGTTGACGAGCGGACGTCTTTTCGAGCGATTGAACCGGGGCCGCCTGCAATTGTGTCCAAGACCGCCGCTTCCGGCGACGCAACCGTCGCCCTTGCGCCGACGATCGAGCAAGCGACAGGAGCGGCGACGCGCCTATCGAAGATTCCATGACCCCGGCATCAGGCTCCCGGTCATGGCGACGCTGTTGTCCTTTTTGCGGCGCCATTCGCCCTGCAGCGCCCGGCCGTCATGTCGCAATTCAACGATCTTGTTGCCGGGGCAGATGATTGACCTTTGCGTCAGCGTCTCCTCGACGGTGATGACGCCGTTCTCAATCGATTTCAGCGTCAGGCGGGCAACGCAGCTGAGCGTGAAGTTGCGGCCGTTCGCGCCCGTCGTTCCATAATGCGCAAGGCCGATGTCGGTTCCGATCGATCCCGGTCGGATCGACATGATCACCGCATATCGGGCCGGGCCGTTCGCTATGCCGTAATTTCCCCACTGCCCGACATAGATCGGCGGCAGTTGATTCGGATTTCCGGCGCCAGAAGCCTGGCCGGTCGCGGCGACCGGCGCCTGATTATAGACAGCGACGGGGGCGGCGACCCGAATCTGGTTGTCGATCGTCGCCGCACCGGCGCTTTTCGCGACCTCAGCCGCACGCGCGACGTCGGCGGCGGAGGCGACCTCGCCGGTCAACGTCACCGGCCCGGCGGCGTGGCGCGCCGTAGCCCGCACCCCGCCAAGCCCGGCAAGATTGAGGGCGCGATTGACGTCTTGCGTCACCCAGGCGGCGGATTTCACCGTGCCGTCATTCACTGATGTCACGCCGGCGATCGCTCGCGCCGCTGTAAGAACCGCTTCACGCTGCTGCGCGCTGTTTACAATGCCGCTAATTGAGACAACGCCGCTTTCGTCGACGGAAACTTCGCCTTCGTCAATTTCATTCGCGTTGATCGCCGACAGGACAGCGACGCGAATTTCTTCCGCGCTTGGCTTGACAGTCAGCGTATCGGTTACGCCTTTGACTTCTTTCTCGGCCCCAAGAAGCGTCAGAACGGCGGCGTGGCCGTCGGCCCCTGTTACTTCGCCCGTTATTGTCGCCATCCACGTCCGGTCGAGAGCGACTTCAACATCGGCGAAGCCTGCCGCGGCGAGCTTCTCTTCAATCTGCGCCGCGATCTGTTGCGGACGATCGCCGATAATGCCGGTCCAGTAAGCATAGAATGCGCCGCCGCCGACGGCGAGCATGGCGGTGACGCCGGCGAGCGCCGGCGCATAGCTTCCGATCCCGCCGCCGGCCGCGGCATGAGGCATCGCAGAGGCCGCAGACCTGATTTGAGGCTGCGGCCGAGGCGGCGGCGCGCGTTCGCCCGTAAGACTAGCACCGTCGACCTTGCAGAATTTCGCGCCGACAGCATTCATCGCGCCGCATTGCGGACAGGCGATTCCATCAGAGACCGGCGCGGGACCGATCGCAGCCGCTTCACCAGCCGCCGCCTCCGGATCTCCGGCGTTCACTGCAGACTCCGAACCGGCGCCGCCTTGCGCCGGCGCATCCTCCGCGACGTTTTTCACCGCCTCGGCCGCCGTGATCGTCGCGCCGCAGCGGCCGCAGAACTTCGCGGCCGCGATCAATCCCGATCCGCATTTGGGACAAAACTTCATCCCGCCCTCGTCAGCCTTCGCGCTTTCCGCCGTTTGCCGCGAGCGCGGAGATGTCAGCCGCCTGCCGCTGCGTGACGACGACGAGCGTTCGCATATTGCGCGACATTTGAATCCCATGCGTCAACAACTCGCCGAAGATCATGATGACCCAATCGACGAGGATAGCGACAAGATAAGCTCCGATAATGATGCCGATCGCCTCGGGGACCGAGGGTTTGCCAGCATATGAATTCATAAAGTCGGCCATGCCGAGCGCCGCGCGAAGCCCGAACAGCATGATGCCGAAAAACACGATCGTGGCGAGAACCGGCAGAACGGTCGTCAGCCAAGTCAGATGGGGATGATCGGTGTTGTCATCGAGCGCCCCCTTTTGCCCGATCTCCCGGAGCATGCGCCCGGCGAGCCGCATGGTCTTGAACGGCATGGTGAAGAATGAAATGAAGAGGGTGAGCAACCCTCGAAAAATGCTTGATTTCCCGACCTGGGCGCCGAGATCCTGAGCGACCCGCGCGGCGGCCTGCGCGCCCTCCTTCATTCGTTCGACGGCTTGCGGATCAAGGGCGATCCTTTGCGCCGGAGTCGCTGGATCCGCCGTCGCCTGTCGCGCCCCGCAGGAGCCGCAAAAAACATCGCCCGCCGCCAAAGCGGCGCCGCAAGAAGCGCAATTCATGTGTACCCCCGTGGGTTTCCAATAGTGGCCAATAGTCCTGTCGCTGACGCAGAACG
>CALKYG010000122.1 GCA_938003575.1 uncultured Alphaproteobacteria bacterium | reverse complement strand
AAGAGAAGTGGTGAGCCCGGATGGGATCGAACCATCGACCCTCTGATTAAAAGTCGAGTAAAAACAAGTATTCGCCTGTCTAATACCATCCATACTAGTCCATTCTGATCAAACTTTATTCAATAAACTCAACACTTTGTTCGACATTCCAATTTTTAGGCGCTATGATGGGCTCTGACCGGTTTTGACTCTGTCTGCTTACCCCATGCTTACCCGAAATCGACATGCCGAAGCTCAACAAGTCCTTTGTTTCCAAGTTAAACGCGACCGATCGCGATGTCGTCGTGTGGGACGACAGCTTACCCGGCTTTGGCCTCAGAGCAAAAACGACGGGCGTCAAGACGTTCATCGTCCAATACCGAAACTCAAATGGTCGCAGCCGACGCGTTTCGCTCGGCACCCTCGGCAAGGTGACGCTCGACCAAGCACGCAAACACGCCGTCAAACTGATGGGCGAGATCGCAGCCGGAGGCGATCCAGCAGAAGACCGACGCGTCCGGCTTCACAGCGAAACCGTCGGCCAGCTTGCTGACGCCTATATGCGCGAGCATTGCGCCGGCCGCTGCAAGCCGCGGACGATCGAGGGTAATGCATGGTTCATCGAAAAGCTGATCAAGCCGCGAATCGGTTCGCGAAAGCTGATCGACCTCAAACCCGCCGATATTTCGAGGCTTCACACCGACATGCGGGAGACCCCGTATAATGCGAATCGCTGCCTTGCGCTGTTGCGGGCGATGCTGAACTGCGCCGAGCGCTGGGAAATGATCCCGCGCGGCAGCAATCCCGCTTCGGTCATCAAGCATTATCCCGAAAGGAAGCGGGAGCGATTCTTGAGTGCGGACGAACTCAAGGCGCTTTTCGCCGCGCTCGACGTGGCGGAAGCGAATAAATCTATCAATATCTACGAGGCGGCGGCGATCCGCCTGCTGATTTATACAGGCTGTCGATTGAGCGAAATCACGACGCTCGAATGGTCAAGCGTCGATCTGCCGAACGCCAGGATCATTTTCGAGAAACACAAAACTGATCGTCATGGCGCGAAAGCGATCCCCCTGAATGCTCCGACGCTCGAATTGCTGACGGACCTGCCGCACGAACCAGGCAATCCGTTTGTGATCGCCGGCTACAATCCGGGCAGGCACCTCATCAATCTGCAGAAGCCTTGGCGGCGCGTGCGAAAGGCGGCCGGCCTCGACGACGTGCGCATCCATGATCTTCGGCACAGTTTCGCGAGTTTCGCCGTCGGCGCCGGCGTTCCGCTGGCGCTGATCGGCGGCCTCCTCGGCCATCGCAGCGTCCAGACGACGGCGCGCTACGCTCATATCGCGAATGATCCGCTGAAACAGGCGACGCAACTCGTCGGCGCGATCTTCGCCGAGAAGGAGAAATCGGCCGGAGAGGACCAAGGAGCAATTTCCGCCGATCGCGGCGCGACGCCGCAAGACGGCCCCGGCTTGACAAATTGTCCTTTATAAGAGACAAATGGAGGGTGCGATGATTGAGGTCAGGCAGACCGACGTCTTCGCGGAGTGGTTTGAGGAGCTTCGGGACCGCGAGGCGCGCGCTCGCATCACGGCCCGCCTTCGCCGGCTGTCGCTTGGCAATCCAGGCGACGTGAAACCGGTCGGCGCCGGCGTCTCGGAAATGCGGATCGATTATGGTCCCGGCTACCGCGTTTATTTCGTCGGGCGCGGCGAAACGCTGATCATTCTGCTCTGCGGCGGCGACAAGCGGCGCCAGGATCGCGATATCGCCCGCGCTCTTGAACTGGCGCGGGAACATTAGAGAGGAAGACATGGCGCGCATGACACGCCCTTGGGACGCAGCCGACACTCTGGCGACGAAGGAAGACATCGCCGCCTATCTCGACGCCGTTCTCGAAGATGGCGACCCCGATTTGCTCAAAGCCGCGCTCGGCGACATCGCCCGCTCCAAAGGCATGACCGAAATTGCGCAGGCCGCCGGCCTTGGCCGCGCCAATCTCTACAAAGCGCTTTCGCCGGACGGCAATCCGGAATTTGCAACTGTCGCCAGAGTCCTGAGGGCTCTCGGACTTCGGCTTTCCGTCGCAGTATGACCTGGCGTCAATTCATCCTCCCAAAGCGGGTCTGATTTCAGGAACGGGCGGCAGGTCAGCGCATTCATGCCGGAGTTTGTTTCACCCCTCGACGAAAACTTTATATCGCTGAAGCGAGCCGCCCTCTTGATCGCGCGCGAACAGTCGGGAATCGAGGCACGCGACATCCTGGAGCTGTTCAAATATGCCATCTTCGCGCGCGAATTCGAGCGTGGAGAATGCGCCCGTCACGGCGCCGACTCCGCCGAAAATTGGGACCTGCCGCTGCTGCGGATCGAGGCGCCGCCGAAAGAAGGTTTCCTTCCCCGAATGCCCGTTGACGCTCAGCCGCAGGAATATTTCGCGGTGACGGCCGCGACCGTCGCCGAAATACTGTGCGAGCGTGACGCCCTTCCGGGAAAAGCGGAGAATTGGTCGGAATTTACGAAATTCCCGCGCGCTTCGGGCGTCATGGAAGGCGCGCTCCGAGCGCTGGGGCATATCCCTTATGCCTCCTTCCCGCCGAAGGCGCATTCGATCCTTGGCGACATCCTGCTGACTAAATCAACGCTCCGCGCGTGGATGGTCCTCAAGGGCTATGCCTTGCCGGACTTCCTGCAGGGCGTCGCCTCACCTGCCGCGAATCCTGGCGTAAAGTCCGACGATGACCTCGTCTTGGTTGCTTTGCGCGGGCGCCCGCGCAAGGCTGGATGGATTCGAATAGAAGAACTGATCCATAAGTTGCGTGACGCCAATCCCCATTTGCAACGCAGCATGCTGGCGTATGATGCGCGCAAAATCGCCGCGACGGAATTTGACGAAAAGGATTTGCCGTCGCTCGAAACCATCACCCGCCAGATGAAAAACATCCTCGGACCAGAAAGTTAGGCGGGCGGGCGGGTCGTCGATGGCGCTCGTCCGCGTTCGACGAAATCTATTTCCTTTTTCGCGGCTCTTCCGGGTGGTTCGCTTGCTCCGTCCAACATGTACGGAGTTCTGTCATGCCGCACTCTGCCGACGATTTGCCGACCCTCAGCGAGATTGTGAAGGACAGCCCTGGCTGGCTCGACGAGGCGGTCAACACCACTGAGGCCAGCCGGATCATCGGCTTTCCCGCCTGCACGCTTCACACCTGGCGCTCGCGAGGCGACGGCCCGCCTTTTCTGAAGATCGGCGCCCGATCGGTGCGATACCAGCGGCGCACGCTCCTCCAATGGATGGCGGAACGCCAGCGCCAGAACACAGCAGACCGTGGGCAAGGCAATGGCCGATAAGACCAAGCCGGTTTCCCTCCGGCTCACCCTCGCCGAAATCGAGCAATTGCAGGCCCGCGCTTACGCTCTCATGGCCAGCCCGACGGGGGTCGCCCGCGATCTCATCCGCACGGGCCTTGCCGGCGGCGACAACAAAGCGCTCGCCGACCGGCTGATGCTGATTGAGCGCCGCCTGGCAGCCATGGAACAGCAAAGCCGCGAGACGCACGCCAAAGCGCATGCGTCCGATCAAGCCGCGCACGATCTCCTCGCCATGTTCGACGCGCTGCTGAAAGCGCTGACCGGCGAAAGCGCCGGGAGGGCGGCATGATCCGGCGTCTGAAGATCGCGACGTTTGTCGCCTCCCTCACAGGATTTGCTGTAATGACCGCCGGCTATCAACTCGGCTTCAACCGCTGGCCGCCGCTGGCGATTCTGCCGAATGGAAGCAGCGCGCCGCTTTCCGCCACTGGCGTTCAAGCGTGCTTCAAGGTGCGAGCGCTCGCGCTCCTCGGCGATCGTGCTTCCAGCGATGATTGGCAAGCCTGCCGGCGACGCCTCGCGGAATACGGCGCCCTCGACGCCTTCGAGTTTCGTTGCGCCGCCGTCGCCGGCGCGGGCGCTCTCGGCCTCGCGGCGCTTCTTGCTTTCGCCCTATGCCTCAAAAGCGACCGCCCGACCTTCAGAGTGACGCGAGGCGCACGCCTCAACGCCGGCGCGCAAGGGTTAAGCGCCTTCGCGAAGGCTTGCGCGGACGAATGCAGGATTGGCGGGCGCGGCGTCGAATTGCTGCCGCCTATTGCGATCAGCCGCGACAGAGAAACGCGACACTTCCTGATCTTGGGCAGCGTCGGCGGAGGCAAAACACAAACCATGCTGCATCTCATCATCGAGGCGATCTCCCGCGACGACGGCGTGCTGGTGCTCGACACCAAGGGCGACATGATGGCGGGCCTCCCCGCTCTGCTGGAACCGCTTCTCGTCGCGCCGCATGATCGGCGGTCCCAGGTTTGGGACATAGCGGCGGATTGCTGCATCAAACAGGATGCTCGCGAATTGGCCGCCCGCTTCATTCCGCCGAGCGCCGATCCGATGTGGTCTCAGGCCGCACAGGAAATATTCGTCGCATGCCTCGTCCACCTCCAGTCAACCAAAGCCCGCAATTGGAGCTGGGTCGACCTGGAGGCCGTTGTTACGGCCGATGCGGATGTGCTGAGGTCGTATGCCAGGAATCACAATCCAAATGCGCTTCGCCTCCTCAATCAGCCCAATAGCAAAACGACGCTCAGCATTCTCACCACGTTTCAAACTCACATGCGCATCGTTTCGGTTCTCGCGGAAGCCTGGCCCGACGCCGCAGCGGGGCGGTTTTCCATTCGCGCATGGCTTCAAAATCCGACGCCGCGCCGGCCGCTGATCCTGCAACATGATCCGGGTTATCCCGAACTTTCCAGCATCTGGATCGGCAGCATGCTCGGACTGCTCGCCTCCGCCGTCGGCAGCCCGAATTTGCTGGAAAGCGCGGAGCGGCGGATTTGGCTTTTCCTCGATGAATTTCCGCAGTTGCCGCCGATCAGGCGATTTTCGACATTCCTTGAACTCGGTCGCTCGAAGGGCGTCGCCGTCGTTATCGGCGCGCAAGACACGGCGCAAATCCGGGCCGTCTACGGACAGGACCAGGCGAAATCCTGGTTCGGAATAACCGGCACAAAGATTGTCACCCGGATCAACGCAAGCGAAGCGGCGGAGGATATCAGCCGTCTTATCGGCGAGCAGGAAATCGAGCGGCCCGTCCGGAGCGCCACGCGCTCCGGCGGCCGCGTCAGCCGCACCGAAAGCGTCCGACACGAAACCCGCCGCGCGGTGACGGCCTCGGAGCTTGCCTCGCGGCTAGGACCGACCGAACGCGGCGTTCGCGTGCTCTTCATCGGTCTTGACGATGCGATCTATGAACTGGATCTGCCTTACATCAGCCTTCCGAAGTTCCGGGAACCGACGATGCCGGCCGGCTGGACATTTCCGCCGCCGCCGAAGGGACCCGACAACGCCGCGCCGCCGGCGGCGGCGCCAATCCGTCTGACCAGAAATATGGCCGATCTCATCCGGCGGACGCGACATTAAATCATGGTGGCGTCAATTTCGGCCCGGGGCGGCGCGAAAGCCGCCCTCTCCTATTACGGCCATTTGCGTCGCGACGATTATTATGCGCGCGGCGGCGAGCCGCCCGGCCGATGGGCCGGCGAAGCCGCCGAGCGGCTGAGCCTCAGGGGGCCGGTGACACAAACAGAATTCGACGCTGCGCTGCGCGGCTTCGACCCGAAGACTGGCGAGCGCCTCGCCCAATTCGGCGGTCGCTCGCGCGAGCATTCCTCCGGCTGGGACATGACCTTCAGCGCCCCGAAATCCGTGTCAGTCCTGTGGGCGCTTTCCAGACCGGAAGATCGCGGCCTGATCGAGCAGGCGCAACGGTCAGCGGTCCTCGCGGCGACGAAGCATCTCGAATCGTCGGCCGCCTCAGCGCGTCGCGGTCGCGGCGGCGCGGTCACGGAAAAGACGGCAGGCCTCCTGATCGCGAAGTTCGATCACCACACGAGCCGCGAACTGGACCCCCAGCTCCACACCCACAGCTTCATCTTCAACCTGGCGCCCCGTCGCGACGGAAGCTGGGGCGCCATTGTCAGCCGCGAACTTTACAAATCGCAAAAGCAAGCTGGCGGCGTCTACCGGAAGGCGCTCGGCCGCGAACTTGAACGAATGGGCCACGCGCTCGAATGGGACGACGACAAATTTCGCGTCGCCTCCATTCCACGGCACATCGAGCGCGCTTTATCGAAACGCCGGCAGGCGATTGAGGAAGCCGCGCAAACCTATGGTTACAAGACGGCGAAGGGCATGGAGCTCGCCGCGCTTCGGACCCGGCGCGCCAAGCAGGAAGCAACGCTCGACGGCATGTTCGCGACTTGGCGAGCGGAAGCGACGGCAATGGGATTTCAGCTTGGCCGCGATCACGGCCGCCGGCAATCGCCAAGCTCCCAAAGATCGACGATCGCAATTTCGGGTCGGACTTTCGCGACCCCAACGCCGCCGCAACCGCCGGCCGGAAGCGCCGCCGCTTCTATTCGCCAATCCGCCGTGCAAATCGGGGTTCATCTCGGCCGCCTCCTCCGCGCCCTCGACCAACCCTCTCGGATGCCCGGCGTCAAAGTCAGCCTTCGGAATTCAAATCGCGAGCACGAAAGAGAATGAAGGAATTTTTCTGAAGCCCGTCGTTCCGATCCTGTTTCGATTTTCCGTTTACCGGTCGCCGTCACGGCTCATGACCCGCGACGCAGGCGGCTCCGCCGGCCTTGACCGCGCCCGGCAAACGGAAGAGGGCTTGGGATCGGATCAACGGGAAAGACTGCCCAATCTATCTGTATACGTTTTGCGACCGGATAATCCCTTGAAATTGGCGCGCTTTGTGCGGGCGCTCTGCGCCGTCTGTCAGCACCGTCCTGACAAGCGTAAACGTATGCCGCTCACGCAAGCCATTCCATCGCAATGAAATATCAACGGGCGGCTCGCCGCGCGTCAGCACCAAAGGTGCATGGGGTGTGAGATTTGAAACGCTTGAAACCCTCGGCTTTCGACATCGAGGAAAATCGACCTCCAAACGGCCAGATTTCGTTCGCAAGATCGCTTGCGGGCTGACAACCATCCGAGCAAGATCGGCCGCACAATGCGGAGCGCGTTCGTGGAGTCGGGAAAATTTGGATCAATGCGGATGACTGGAATGCCGAAGAAACAGCGCGACGAACGGCTGACGACGGACTTTCCCGGCGTGATGGGAAGCAGTTCGGCCGACTTCATGAGATTGGTGCGACTGCTATACGGCCACTCCGCCGAGTATGCAGCCGCGCATGACGGCAATGTTACCCCCTACACGCTCGCGGCCATACCGATGCTGTTTTCGGCCCTGCGCTGTTTTGTGATCGAATATGAAAGCCATTGGCCTTCCAATTCCGAAGCCTTGTCCGATCTTAAAGATATTGGCGACATCGGCAGGATCCTCGACAGATACGGCGTCGAAGACCCGCTCCGCACTGAAGCGTTTTTTCTGCGTGAAATCCGCAATGAAATCCTGCACCCCGTCCATCGGCCTACAGGCACAAAGGACAATTGGCCGGGCTCGCTGAGAGAGGTCAAGAATATGGGCGTGCTGCAAAGTTCTGGCCTGCCCGATGCGGACTACATCATGATGGCGCAAATGGGGTCGCACCGTCTGTTTGGCTTCGCATGCGGCGTGGTTCGGGACATTGTCTCGACAATCATCGCGAGCGATCGCCGCAAGCAATCCTTTTTCCTGCCGTTCCTAGACGGGTATTCCTTCGATTTTGAAGACCCCCGGCTCACCACAGCGCCAGCGGCCAAATGAAAAAAATCCTGCTGGCCGTGCCGCCATCCACCTTTACCGTTCAGATGAAATCGCATGAAGCGAGCGCGTCGTGCGGTTTACCCACGCGCGTGCGGATGCGTGTCAGGCAAAACCCCTGCGCGATCGCTCGCGCGGGGGCAGCCGCAGAGCTGGAACCCGTTTAGCCTTGCGGGTTCCAGAGGATGGCGAGAACAGTCTCATCTTCGGCGGCCGCCCGGGCGAGGTTCGCGAAGACGCGGCGCTCGCCGAAGGCGGGATGGGCGAAGGTGAGCGAGACATAGGGCTTGCCGGAATTCTTGCCGACGCGGTTCCAGCCGCCGCCGATCTCGCCGCCCTTCGCCGCGTAGATGCGGAAGTCGGGCTGGCGGTCGTTCTCTTTCGCCTCGTTCGGCACGATGGTGATCTTCGTCGAGAGGGTCATCATCGCGAGCGTTCCTTCATAGCCGCCGTTCTCGCGCTTCGTTACGGTTCCAAGTGATTGAGCCATCTTTTCGTCTCCTTATGCTGGGCCGGAGACCATTCCCCGGCCTGACGCGAAACGATGGGAACGGCGGACGCGACGCCCGCACCCCTCTGGGGCCGCAGCGCAAGCGGAGGACCGGCGCCGCCGGATTTTTTGTCTTCCCGCGAGGAGCACAAAGGAAAGAGTGCCGCGAAGCGGCGCCGTTCAACCAAAGTGCGGGGAAAAAATCCGGCGGCGCCGGTTTCGGGCGGCGCGGACGCCGTTCAGATTCGCGGCGGAATAAGGCCGGGAATGAGTCTCCGGCTTGCATGGTCTGGAGACGAAAGGCGCCAGGCGACGCGGAATCGGCGAGGCGCGAAAGGACTGCGGCGATGGGCATCCTCTCGCGATGATGCGCAAACAGAAGATCTCCCTGCCGGAAACGGGGCCGGGCGAGGCGAGGCCGCCCCGCCCGTCTTCCGTGACCCTAGCAACAGCGGCACGATCTTTTCGGCGCGGCGGACCGCGCCGGGTTTTCCGGCGTCGGTGTAGGAGAGCGCCGGAAACCGCAGCCAGCGGGGGCGCCAGTTCGGCGTCTTCTCCCGCCCGTTGCGGCCGTCAAGACAGTCGCGGATAATCCCCTTCTGGACCTTCAACGGCTCTTCGGCGTTGGCGCTCGCGACCTCGCTCCCGGCGATCTCCCTCAGCATGGCGTTGGCGATCTTCCGGTCGCGGAGGAGATCGAAGAAGGCGTCGTCGGGCGTCATCCAGTCGGCGACGTCGATCCGCGTGACCGCCGCGAGGCAATCGACGCCCTCATGGCCGGCGGCGAGCGTCTCGGCCATGATGAAAGCGAGGACGCGCGAGACTTCGTCATCATTGAGCTTCATCAATTGCGCGAAGATTTCGGCGAGGCGCCAGCCGTCGCCGTTCCCGCCGGCGATGGTCGGCGCATCGTCATCAAAACCGAGAAGCCGCGCGATTTCGGCGCGTTCCGTCTCAAATTCCTGCTGCCCTCGCGAGCCTGCGACGCTCGCCGCGATGTCTTCCTTGCGCGCGCGCATCGGCTCGGGCGTTGCGCGGATATTCGTCGCGCCGACAATGAGATGAGCAGCGAGCAGTTGGAGCGCAAATCCCTGATGACGCAGCATCATGGCCCTCGCGGCGGCGAGACGATGGAGATCAACGTAATTTTCCATCGGCGCGGAGCATTCGGGCCGCGCCGGGTTCGTCTCGTCGTTCTTCGTCGTCGTTTTCTTGCGCGGCGCATAGCCCTTGTGGACTTGAACCTCGCCGGAATGGCGGATTTCGATGAAGACTTCGCCGCCCTCTCTCTTCGATGCCTGATCGAAATCCCAGCGTGAGAAGCTTTCCCCGCGCGGCAGGATGGTGACCTTCGTCCAGCCGCTCGCGACGAGCCGGTCGCGCTCGGCCTCGACGGCGGCGGTCTGATGCGTCCAGAATTTTTCGGCGTCGGCGAAGACCGAGCGCTCGCCGAACAAATCCTCAATGATCTCGCCGTCATAGACGTCAAGCGAAAAGAACGCGGCGCCGGTTTCGATCTCGCCGCCGCCCAAAAGCCAGCGTTTCAATTCCTTGCCGCGCGGCGCGCGCACCTCTTTTGAGCGGAACAGATCGAGCCATTCTCGCTGCTTGCCTTCGCTCGCGAGGGTCAGCGCCGTGACGGTCGCGCCGTCGATCTCCTCTTCGGCGTAAGCCTTGCGGATCGGGGCGATTAATTTGGCCAGCGCCAAACGCCGCTTCACCGTCAATTCGGTGACGCCGAAGACGCGGGCGATTTCTTCGACGCTGCGCCCCTTATCGACGAGCGCCTTGAACGCTTCATATTGTTGCATTTGGTCGGGGTCGAGGCGCGCGACGTTTTCAAGGATCGAGGCCTCGATCGCGGCGGCGTCATCGGCGTCCGTCAGGATGCGGCAAGGAAGCGGGGGCGCTTCGCCGGTCTCCTTTTCGATTTCCTTCGCCGCGAAGAACCGCCGCCGCCCGGCGACGATCTCGAAGGCGCCATCCTCGCCGTTCGGGCGAACGAGCAGCGGCACGAGGACGCCGCGCGTCCGGATCGAGGGGAGGATATCGTCAAGCAGCGGCTTCTTGCGGCCATGGCGCATATTGAGCGCCGAGACTTTTAATTGTTCGAGCGGGATATGGGCGAGGTCCATCAGTCATTCTCCTTCGGGTTTAGATTGGCGGTTTAGGCGGCGAAGCTCGTCGATAAGATCGGTCTGGCGGCGGGCTTCGAGGTCGAAGAGGCCGTGGTCGCAGCGCTTTTGCGGCGCGCGCGGGGCGAGCGGCCTCGCCGCCTCAACGGCGAGACGCTCGCGCAAACTGATGGCGCGGACGCACGCGATCAGCGTCTGGCGCCCGGCGGCGGTTTCCTCGGCTTTCGGGGAATGAGGGGTTTCGCGGTTCGCGCTCATGCGGCGCGCTCCGCCAAAATCGCTGACGCTTTCGCCTCGGCGGGCGACGGCGCCGGGCTCCCCTCAAACGCCAGAATGAAATCCGCCGCTTTGCTGGCAAGCGAGGCCGCATTGAAGATGGCGCGATTGTCTTCCTTGAGGACCTCAAGCCAGCTCCCAAGATAATCGGCATGACGGACGGTCGGCGCGATGCCGAGCGAGGCGCAAACAAAGGCTGAGCTAAGTTCGGCGACCAACTCTTCGCGGGCGTAAGCATGGCTGCCGTTACGGCCCTTGAACTCGCGGTTCAAACGCGAGGCGTGGCCTGTCCAATGACCAAGCTCGTGAAAGCAGGTGCGGTAATAATTGATCTGCTCGAAGAACGCCGGTTGCGGCGGGACGCGGATAAAGTCTTGGGCGGGAACATAGAAGGCGCGGTCGCCGCCGATCCGGAAATCGGCGCCGGTCGCGGCGATCAGCCGTTCGGCGCGGCGGTTGGTTTCGCGTTCCGGCAAGGTCTTGCCTGTATTCGCGACGCCTTCGGGCAAGCCTTCGCATTGCGCGGCGTTGAACACCCAATACCGCTTCAAAAAAGGAACGAAGTTCGCCTCGCCGCCTTCCTTCGCGGCTCGTTCCTGCTCGCCTTTCGGGATGAACTTATCGGCGTAGACGACCATCGAGCCGCGCTCGCCCTTCATCACGGCGCCGCCGAGCGCCCGCGCCTGTTTGAAGGTCAGCCAGACTTGGGTCGAAAACCTGTTCTCGATGGCGGCGCCCCAGAGAAGCAGGATATTGATCCCGGAATAGGCGGCGCCGGTCGCGGCGTTCTTCGGGAGCCCCGCCGCGATGGTCGCGGCCTCTCCTCTCGCGGCCCCCTTTGCGCTTAACCATGGCTGCGCCCATGGAAAGCGCCCGGCCTCAAGCTCCTTCACAATCTTCGCGGTCACTTCGGCGTAGAGATCGCGCTTCGGCTCCTCCGCGCGGCGTCCGCTTTCGGCTCGATCCCCTTGCGCGCGGCGCCCGACCAATGCAGCGCCCGCGTCCCGCGCTGTCGTTTCGGTTTGATGCGTCGTCATGGCGTCTCGTCCTCTCCGCCCCCGCGCCTTTCCCCCGGACTGGCGGGGGCGGCGGAAGCGGGGCCCTTCGGCGACGGGCCCGAGGGCGGAACGCAACCGTTTTGGTAGGACGGATAAAAACAACTTAGACGGATCAATTCCAAAGCGGTTGCGGGCCGACCGCCCGGCGCCAGCCCCCGCTTCTCTTCCGCCGCCCCCGCCAGTCAGAGGGGAAACGACCAAAGAGAGCCGCGCGCGACCGCGCGCGTCCCTTTCCCGCGCGCAGCGCGGGCAAGCGGAAGGGATCAAAGCCAGCAGGGCGAAGACCGGCTGTTTCAATAAGAAACGGCCGGGCTTCGTTCACGCGAGCCCGGCACCGAAGGCGGCCGCCCCACGAAACAACAAGGGCGACCGAATTCGCAGTCGGCCAGCAAAAAATCGTCAAAGTCAGCCTGCGCTCTTTGATCCGCCGCAAGGAAAAAAAGAATGGCTCAACATCTTTCATTCTATTGGGGCGACAGCACGCCCACCGCCGGCATGACGAAGGGAGCGATTCAAGCGGTCATCGCTGCAGGCGTTGAAGCGCCGATCAAAAGAGGCTCCCTCGCAACATACGTCGTTCGCTGAGTGATTTTCAAAGCATCTTGATGATGGCGTGATTTCGATTTGATCCGCAGACCCTGTTTGAAGACAAGCTGCGGGAAATCGGCACGATCATATTTCACGGGCGCTTTCGACCTGTACGAGGCTGCTGCGCACAACTGATCGAACGCCTTGCACGACGCCGCCCGCGACATGATCGCCGAACCAGCACTCCCCGTCTTCAGAACCCGGTCCTGTTCAATGTCCAATATGGCTGCTGCGGATCGCCGGTAATCCGGACGACTGTTTCAAGGGTTCGGCGCCGCCCGCCGTCCTGCAGCGTCACGTTGATGGTGAAAGCCCGGCCGTTAAGCATGGCGATATCGCCGGATTGAACGCTGACCTGCGCAGCGGCGATATCGGCTTTCAACGACCGCTCAGCCAAAATTGCTTCGATCCGCGCGGTCTCGCCCGGCATGAAGGCGCGCAACACGAATTCGGCGGCGACTTCCGGCGTAATAGACGCTGTTTGTGAATAGACTGTCACCCCTTGGCGCAATCTGTTGAAAAGCGCGGCGTCGATCCCCGGGACGAGAAGCAGCTCATCGATCGACTGGAATCTCCGGAAACGGCGCGCGGCCGCGCCCTCCTTCACGCCCGTGTTTTCAGGTTCGCGCCAGCGCACGATTTCCGCTGCAAGCGCTGCGGACCGATCCTGCGGAACGCCAGCCGCCCTCAGCAGCGCATCCAAAGTCCGACTGTCGACCTCATTGATGTCGGCTTTGCCGGTTTCGTCCTGGATCGCCGCTTCAACGTTTGTCCCCGCAATCTCGAAGACCATCGGCGCGCCGGACAGCAAGGCGGGATCGCCGCCGCCTTTCGAAAGCAAGGCCAGAACGGCCCTATTGACGGCCGCCTCGGCGAGAGCAGCGAACTCAAGCCGGCGCCACTCGTTGCGCTCGATACGTATCGCAATACGGCTTTGCGCAATCATGGTCGCGGCGACGAGCGACAGCAGTGCGGCCGCCCAAAGCACCGCGATCAACGCATAGCCGGATTGCCTCATGCGTCCCTTCATCGCCGCCGCCCCTTGCATCCTCTGGTCAGCGGGTCGAGGCGGCAATCGACATCGGCGCTGATGAGAGGGCGGACGACAAATTCCGGCCAATGACGCAGGTCGTTGTCCGAAAATTCAACCGAAATTCGGATGAGGTCAGGCATGGCGCCTTCGTCGCGCCAATTGTCGGCCCATTCGGAAGATCCATAAGCGAGATAGGAAATCCGGATTGAGCGGGCGCCGCGAAGAAGCGTTTCGTCGGCATCCGCCGCGCTGGCCTGCCCGAATTCCGGCCGGAGCGATAAAATAAGAGCGTCGCCTTCCTCGCCCGTCTCGACGGTAATTCGATATCTGACCCGCCCCGCGACGGCGATGGCGGAGAGGCTCGGTCCCAGGAATTCCAGTCCCACGGAGTCGCCGTCGAAATCGACGGCGCCGGCGCCCTCGGGTTTCAGCCGCGGATAGGCGCCTTCAATCGCGCGGCGCAGGAACCCTTGCGCGAACGCTGTTTCTTCAATGTCAGCAGCGAGCGAACCCGAGCGCGCCCACATCCGGAATCCGGTCCGCATGCTGACGAGGATCATGACGCCGAGAAGCGCAATCAGCGAGGTCGCGATCAACGCTTCAACAAGCGTGAATCCCCGGCATGCGGCGCGGCGGCGCATCATGACTTCGCACCTCCACCAAGCTTCACGGTCGACAGCGACAGCGAGCGCGTCTTCCCGCGGCTTGACCATTCGACGCTCGCTGTCACGTTCCAAGCGGCGATGGGCGCGGCGGCGCGCTCCGCGCTCGTTCCGTAGGGCTCAATCTCGATGCGCCAGGAATAACCGTCGCCGAATCGCCCGGACCGTTCCTGCTGCGTAAGCGGGCGCGTCACGCCGATCTCGGCGAGGAGCGACTGGAGATGAAGGCGCGCCGTCGCGCGTTCCTTCGCGGCCACGCTCGCGATGACAACGTTTGAATAAACGGAAAAAAGGGCGCCGATTGAAAAGCTGAAAATGGCGGTCGCGATCAGAACTTCGACCAGCGTGAACCCGCGCTCAGCGCCGGCGCTCCTATCGCTCCTCATCCACGGAGACTTTGCCATTGAGCGCCGCCCTCACAATCCAGACGCCGCCCTTCACGGCGACTGCGACCTCGCCGCCCGACGAGCTGCCGTCAGGATAATAGAGAATGGCGCCGGTGTCGCGCGCCGCAGGCGCGGCGGAGGAAAATGCGATCGAGAGTTTTGTGCTGATCGGCGTCCAATCGGACGCTGCGTCGCTGCGATAGCGTTTGGCTTCGCTGTCGAGGTAGACCGTCGCGATCTCGGCGGACCCGACGGCGCGCGAGCGGGCGAGTTTCAGTTCGCCAGCGATCGCACCAGCGAGCGCTTTCGCTTCCAGCGCTCCGCTCGAGCCGCCGAACGCCGGCGCGGCGACGGCCGCCGCGAAAGCCAAAACCGCGAGTACGACGAGAAGTTCAAAGAGCGTAAGACCCTTTTGGCGATTGCGCATTTGACCAGTTTGGCGACGGCCGGCCTGGCGCTCAAGGGGGCATCCGGGTTCTGGCACGCCGGCCTTTGGAAGGATCGGCGGAATTGGCCGTTTTCCGTCTCATATGGAACAAGATATCCCCTCTGCGGTCGCCTTGAACGGAGCTGGCGGCGCCAAAAATCTCTATATCAAACCGCTTCACTTTCGGCTAATAAAACCCCCAACGGTGTGCCTGCCCGCAAGTGCAGCACAAGATAAGTCAGGCGCGTAGCAAGCAAAGATGAAGCCGGTCTGGGCGAAGTTGACCTTTTGGCGCCGGCTTGCGGGCTTTCACGCGGCGATCCGCGGCGTCGCGCTCGCGACGGCGTTTCGAAGCGGACGAATCTTCAGGCTTTACGGCGAAGCGGCGACGGCGGCGCCCGGGACGGTCTTTGACCAAAGCGCGAAGACCACCGCTCATCCGTTCTGGGCGAACGCTTTGAGCGCTGAAAGCTCTTCCGTACAGGAAATGCTGGAGATCGGCGCGTTCGAGGGACGCACGACCTCCTTCGCCGCACGCTTTTTTCCGAATGCGCGCATCACCTGCGTCGACCCGTGGGTTGAATATGCCGAGATGAGGGACATTCAGCGCGCCGAAGAATCCTTCCGTCGAAATGTCGCCGAATTCGGCGAGCGGATAAGGCCGATCAGGGGATATTCCCACTTTGTCCTCCCCCGGCTTCTCGAAGCGGGCGAGCGCTTCGATATCGTCTTCGTCGACGGGTCGCACGCCTATGCCGACGTCGTCGTTGACAACCAATACGCCTGGCGGCTCTTGAAACCCGGCGGGGTCCTCATCTGGGACGATTATCTGTGGCGGCGGGCCGAATATGGGCGGCTCGTGCCAAAGCTTGCAATCGACCAGTTCCTGACCGGCTATCGCGGCCTCTATGAACCTCTTTGGGCGTTCAAACAGGTTGCGATCCGCAAGCTCGAAGGGAATCGAACTTGAAACCGCTCTCGCGCCAACACTCGCAGCGCCGGTCCAACCGTGCGCGGAAGACGCATCCTGCGCTTCGCGCGTCGGCCGCCAGGCAGCGATCGAACGACGGCGGAACGATCTAGAATGAACGCAGCGGCGAGCGACGGCGGAGTTGATGCTGAGGCCGCGCGATATGCGCGCCTCGCACCCGGGATTCCACTGATTGAATCCCCGTTTTTCGAGCGATTTGCAAACGCGTACTTTCCGGAGCCCGATATTCTGGATATCGCGCGGCGGCTGAACCAGGACGGCTACGCTGTCATCAGATTTCCCGACCCTGATTTTGACCGCGTCGCTGCCGACATTAGGACCGCGCTTCATCCGCGATTCGACTGGCGTAGATGGCGGGAGACCGGCTGGGCGTCGGGCGACGGCATGCGTGAAGCGGACTGCTGGACATTCAACGCGAATGTAAAACGCATCGCTTGCAATGAAATCGTGCAAAGCCTTCTGTCGCGGCTTTACGGGCGGCCCATGCGGCCGTTCCAGACGCTGAATTTCCCCGTCAGCACCCAGCAGTATTACCATTCGGACGCGGTTCATTTCTCGACCGTCCCTCAGCGCTTCATGTGCGGGGTCTGGGTGGCGCTTGAAGACGTCGCCGTGGATGCAGGGCCGCTGGTCTATTTTCCGGGCAGTCATAAATGGCCGATTGTCGACAACGAAACGATCGGGCTTTGCGTCGCCGGACGGAACGCCCCGCCGAACCAGACAATCTATCACGACTACTGGAACGCGCTCGTGGCCGAACACGGCGTCCGACCGTCGCATTTCACTCCAAAAAAGGGCGAAGCGCTGATCTGGGCGGCGAACCTCCTGCATGGCGGCGGGCGCCAGCGCAATCCCGAGGCGACGCGGTGGTCGCAAGTCACGCACTACTACGGCGAGGATTGCCTTTATCTGACGCCCATGTGGTCGGACATCGCGACCGGGAACATCTATTTCCGCCGGATGATCGACATAACAACGGGTCGCGAGTTGGAGAACCGCTATTGCGGTCGGCCGCTCGCTGACGTTCTGCCCGGAGCAACGCACCATCGTGCGACGCATCTTTCGCCCAGCGCCATCGGCGCCCTCTCAGGCGATCTCCGTCAATGGATGAAACGCGCGCTGATCAGAACCGGCCTCATCGGCGTCGCGCGGGCGGCGCGCCCTTTCACGGAAAGGTTCCGGTGATTCAACCTCGCCGCGGCGGGGATGACCGGCGCGGCGACGAACGGGATAGAGGGGGAGAATGACAGCCGCAAGAAAAGCCGCAATCGCAATCGCTTTGACGCCGCTTCTCGCGGGCGCGCTCCTGCTCCTGCTGGCGGCGGCTCTCGCCCTGCCGGACAAGCCGATCGCCGACCATATCGCCGAGGATGCGGCGCTGTTCGAACATCCGCGCATTCATTCTTTTTCCGGCCGCAAAATCGATGTCGGCACGGAGTGCATCGGCGTCAGTTACGGCCTTGCGGATGCGGAAAGGGCTTCGCTTCTGGAAGCGGCGATTCTCTCACCGGTCATCTATGATTGTCCGACGCTCCTCGCTTTCGTCGAACGCGGCGACCCGTCCGGCGCGGGAGATTATACGAATTACTGGCATGGCTACGCCGCGATCTCCCGCCCGCTGCTCGCGCTTTTTCCCTATCACGACGTCAGGATGCTAACGTTCAACGCGATGGCGATCCTGTTCGGCTTCCTTGCGCTCGGCCTTGCGCGAAGAGCCGGCGCGCGCTTCGCCTTCGCCGCGCTCCTCCCCTTTTTCTTCGTCAATTATTCGAGCTCTTTTGAGTTATGGACAAAAGCCGCGCCATGGATGGTCATGCTCGTCGCGGCGAACGTCATCGTCCGCACGAACTGGACGGGCGACCGGCGCCCCTTTCTCCTCTTTTATTTCGCCGGGGCCGCGACCGCCTATCTCGATCTCCTCGCGACGCCGCTGCTCATCTTCGGTTATCCTGCGGCGCTCTATTTTCTGATGGCGATGAGGGATGGCCCGGTAGCGCGGTGGGAACAGGTATCGCGTCTCGCCCTCATCGCTCTCTTCTGGACCATAGGTTATGCCGGGATCTGGCTGATGAAGCCCGCGATCGCCGCGGCGGTTTTGGGCCCGGATGTCTGGACCGAATTCGCGAAGACCGCTGCGTTCCGGCTCAACGGCGATTATGAATCGGTGAAGCATTTCATCGGCGCCGCGACGCTTGAAAATTTCGAAGCGTTCAAGGGCCTTTGGGGCGGCCTTGCGATTGTCACGTTTTTCATCGCGCCGTTCCTGCGGCGCGGCGGCCGCGCCCGCTTTTCCGCGCTCATGAAGAGAGTGCCGGCGATCGCGCTGATCGCGCTGTCCCCGTTCCTCTGGTACGAGATCCTGAGCAACCATTCGCAGATTCACGGCCTCTTCACCCACACGAATCTGGCGCTCACTTTCCTGCCGTTCAGCCTGGTTCTTGCAAAGGCGGCGTGAGGGGGTGAATTGTCCTCTTCTTCTTCCGGGAGCGGTCAATCCGCTTGAGGCGCCGTGACAGACAGTGCGCACGCGGTTACGATCGCGAAATTTCGAAGTCTCCTGGAAGCAAATCTATGTCTCTGATCGGCGGTTACGGCTCCGACTACCGGCGCGCGGTTCTTTTCCAGCGGCTTCTGAAGGGCGACCGCACGCGCGCGTTCGAGGCGTCAGTTGGCGACGCCTTTGAGAAAATTGGCAGGATCGAGCGTGATATTCTGTTCATGGAAGGGCTTGCGGAAGACGGTTTCGTCGTCGATATCGGGTGCGGCGCGGGGCGCCTGGCGGCGCAACTGAAAGAATATCCCCGACTTCGCTATCTGGGGGTCGATGTCGTTCCAGAATTGCTCGAATTCGCGCGAGAGCAATCGAGCCGACCTGACTGGAGATTTGAGATTGTGTCCCGATCGGCGATACCTTGCGGAGACGGAGAGGCGATGGCTTGCGCCGCATTCTCGCTCTTCACGCACCTCCCGGAAGCGGCTTGCCTCGACTATCTCCGTGAAATGCGGCGCGTGTTGGCGCCGGGCGGCGTAGCCGTATTCTCGTTTCTCGACTCTTCCGTCGCCGCCCATGAGCGAATGCTGAAAAGCGATTGGAAAAAGCGTTTCCTGAGGCGTACGCTCTACGCGCCAAATGTCGGCTACTCCGTCGAAACAATCGCCGAATGGGCGCGCCGCACGGGCTTTGGCGTTCGGCGGATTGAGAACGTCTCCCCGCTCGGACAGTCGCTGGCGGTGTTTCAAGCGTGACAATGGCCGCCGAAGTCAATTTGCGAAGGAAAGATTACGTTATCCGAGAGGCTGACCCGGTTCAGTTCAAACCGGCCATCCGCAGCACTCGTCGGCGCGCCGCTTCTGCTCCCGTCTATGCCGCTTATTTCCCAATGAGAACTGTTCCTCAAAAGTGCATCGGCGAAGAAACGGATGGGCCGATGGATTTCGGCGCGGCGAAGCAACTCAACGGCCGCAGCAAATTCGCGCGGAACGGCTCATTTGGGTTTTTCCTTACACAGATTGGATATTTCTTCCGGGTAACTATCAGTCGTATTTACTGTTCCGCAGACCAGTTCGTAAAATTTGACTTCAGTACTAGTCAAATGGAAATACAAGCGTACCTCGGGCGATCCCTTAATTTTTGTATCGCTAGTTAGGACAACACCAATGGAACCTAGTTGATCGGTGCATTCTCCTGAAACAAGTTTGACATTGACTAAGTTTTCAAAAATATCATGAATTTCCTGCGAAACAGGGGTATCGCGCCCATTGAATTCGGCCGAAACGAATTCGATTTCTGGATATCCACCATCGGGTTTCCACTCCGATCGAAGGACAAACTCGGCGTTTTCTGCTTTGCAAAGGAATTGATGATTTTGTACGTGCACGGCAGGATAATGGCGTAGGCTAACTTGTGGCTTTTCATCCGCCAACGAGCAACTCCATCCAAAAAATGTCATCGCCAAGGCAATTGTAATAAACCATATCCTCGAGTCTGCACCCGGCATTGGAGACATCTTCTTTACCTTTACTTTCTCAACAAGGGGTGACGCCTTTTAGCTCGGTATACAACAGGCATACGACATTCAGTTCGTCATAGCCCTTCAAGAGTGGGTTTCTTCCTGAATAGTAGGTTATTTCATTTGCTGTTCGACGATCAGCGGGAGAAAAATAGCTTTGAGATGGATGGTTATGGATGTACCCTAGAATGTCTGCATAATGATCAGATAGGAACGCTTCTAGTGCTGGGTTGGAGTCGGTATCAGTTCCGCCGAGCACGCCCGAGCTTCGCACTTCACCACCATCCAGAAAAGCTGCACCACCCCACTCG
>CALKYG010000121.1 GCA_938003575.1 uncultured Alphaproteobacteria bacterium | reverse complement strand
TTCGCATCGACGATGCATTCGAACTGACAGCGGAGTTCGCGGCGAAATACAGCGGCGAATACAATGCTTTTGACAACCAGCCGGCGTCGAATCCCCGAGACTTCACGCTTGCAAACAAGGGCTACGGCGCCGGGGACGCGGAACTTTATTATTCAATGCTGCGTCATTTCAAACCGCGCCGGGTGATCGAAATCGGGTGTGGGCATTCGACCCTGGTGCCGGCGATGGCTCTACGAAAAAACAGGGAAGAGGGCGCCGCGCCGCTGCGATTTACGTGCATTGAGCCGTACTTGCCTCTGTATTTGCGACCGCTTCCGGATCCCGTCATGGATGTTGTCGAAAGCGGCGTGCAATCGGTGCCGATTGAGTTCTTCGGGACGCTCGGCTCCGGTGACTTTCTATTCATCGATTCAACGCATGTCGCGGCTATCGGAAGCGACGTCACTTATGAGTTTCTCGAAATACTGCCCCGCCTGAACCCAGGCGTCATCGTTCACGTTCACGACATTTTCATACCGCACGAATATCCGCGTGACTGGATTATGGACAAGCGCTTCTTCTGGAATGAGCAATATCTTCTTCAGGCCTTTTTGCTGCACAATGACGATTATGAGATCATGGCGCCCATCCACGCCCTGTGTGCAGCCAGACCGGACGAGATGCTAAGATGCATTCCCTCGCTCAAAGACGCTGATGGGCGGCCTGCGAGCTTCTGGATGCGTAAGAAAACTGAGACTGCTCGGTCTTTCACGCATTGAAGCGGAACGTCATGACGTCGCCGTCCCTGACGATGTATTCCTTGCCCTCCAGGCGCATCTTGCCGGCTTCTTTCGCCCCGACCTCGCCATTGAATCTGACATAATCGTCGAACGAAATCGTCTCGGCCCGGATGAAGCCGCGCTCAAAATCGGTGTGAATGACGCCCGCCGCCTGAGGCGCCGTCGCGCCGACCGGAATCGTCCAAGCGCGCGCTTCTTTGGGACCTGCCGTGAAATAGGTCTGAAGACCCAAAAGGCGGAAGGCTTCACGGATCAGTCGGTTAAGGCCAGGCTCTTTAAGGCCGATGGACTCGAGAAATTCCGCCTGTTCCGCGTCATCGAGCGGGGCAAGTTCTGATTCTATGCGTGCTGAAATGGCGACAAAAGCGGCGCCTTCTTTTCTCGCCGCCTCTTCGACGCGCTTTGAATAGATATTCCCTGTTGCCGCAGACGCCTCATCGACGTTCGCCACAAAAAGCACCGGCTTTTGTGTCAGCAGCTGCAGGCCTTTCCATAGCCTCAACTCGTCGTGCGCCACATCTATCGAGCGTGCAGGCCTGCCATCTTTTAGCGCCTCAAGGGCGCGGTCGACCAGCGCAAGCGCCGCTTTTGCGTCTTTGTCGCCGCTCTTCGCCTTTTTTTCGAGAGCGCCGCGCCGCTTTTCGAGGCTTTCGAGATCGGCGAGCATCAGCTCGGTTTCGA
The DNA here is from genome assembly GCA_938003575.1 of uncultured Alphaproteobacteria bacterium. Lineage (GTDB taxonomy): Bacteria > Pseudomonadota > Alphaproteobacteria > Caulobacterales > Parvularculaceae > Amphiplicatus. Next base: position 388 of record CALKYG010000121.1, on the reverse strand, counting down.
CGGTCTCGAAGTCGGCCAGAGGATCAATTCTGCCTGTAACATGGGTGATGTCGTCGTCCTCAAAGCAGCGCAACACATAGATGACCGCATCGGTTTCACGGATGTTCGCAAGGAACTGGTTGCCGAGCCCTTCGCCCTGGCTCGCGCCCTTTACAAGACCTGCAATGTCGACGAACTGCATGCGCGCCGGGATGATCTGCTGCGAGCCGGCAATTTCGGCAAGTTTTTGAAGCCGCGGTTCAGGAACGGCGACATCGCCGACATTCGGTTCGATTGTACAGAACGGATAATTCGCCGCCTGCGCCGCCGCCGTGCGCGTCAGCGCGTTGAACAATGTTGATTTGCCAACGTTTGGAAGCCCGACAATGCCGCACGATAGCGCCATGAT
>CALKYG010000120.1 GCA_938003575.1 uncultured Alphaproteobacteria bacterium | reverse complement strand
CAATTCTTCAGAGCTCTTTGCTCCGATTTCCGACGCTAAATCATCCAGAATTTGATCACGTTGCTGTCGTAATTCTTCCCGGTTTCCGACGCGTCCTTCGAGCGCCTCGTTGAACAGGTATGTAAAGGAACCCGTCACTGCTCCGTCTGCGAACTTGCCGCCGCCAAGCACCGAGCCGACCCCGCCGGTAACAGCGCCGAATGCAGCTCCCTTCCAAAGCTTAGCCAACTGATCCGGCCCAAGTGGCGCCGCCGCCGACGAGAACCCTGCTGCGAGGAAGCCAGACTTGAAGCTTCCACCGCGTATCTCGGCGAAGGCGCCTCCGACGACGCCATGAGCGACCGCCTTGCCCGCCCATTTCGCGGAACCGAACGCCGCGCCGCCCTTGAACAAACCATGACCGACGCCAAAGGTTGCAAACGCTTGCCCAAATCCGGTGAGGAACGCCTTTGGCTTCCCGGTCAGAATGACATTGCCCACACCGCCGCTGATGCCGGCGATAACCGCCTGCCCGATGGCAAATCCGCCCACCTCCGCGCCAGCCAGACCCGGCAATAATGCTGGCAGCAATTCAAACTGCAGCGTCAACGCGACGGCAAGGGCGATAAGCGGCTTGAGGATTTTTTTGAAGAACTTGCCTAAGCTCTTGAAGAACCCATACCCGTTCATGTCGGTATAGGAGAGCGGGTTGTTGTGGACGTAGGAGTATCGGTTGAGGTCCTGGGTGTTGGTGACGTCGTGGATGAAGGGGTCGGCGGACATGAAGCGGCCGAGGGCGGGGTCGTAGACGCGCCCGTTCATGTTGACGAGATCGACCTCGTCGATCATCTCGTGGCCGGTGAAGCCCCTCGTCGTCGAGGCGGTCAGGATGTTCGCCGCGTCGTCGGTTCCGTTGGGGTTTCGCCGCTTGCCCCAGGCGTCATAGGCGAGGCGCTCATGGACGACGCCGGCGCCGTTGGTGATGACGGCGATACTGCCCAGATGATCCTTGACGAAGTAGAGGAAGGGCTGCGGCGGCGCGGTCGTCGCGGTGAAGTGGACGCCGACCATTTCGCCGCCGGCGAAGAGATATTCGTTCCAGGTCGTCACCGACGGGCCGACCGCGCGCTCGAAGAAGACGCCCGACGCCGCGTCGTCGTAATAATACGTCGTGTTGGTCGTCGTCCCGGTCGTCGAGACCTGTTTCGACCGCTGGTGCTCGGGATCGTAGCCCCAGGAGAGGCTGGTCGTCCCCTTCGTCATCGCGGCGACCTTGTTGAAGGCGGTCCACGTCACGGTCCGTCCGCCGCCCGCGGTCATGTTGCCGTTGGCGTCGTAGAAGTAGTCATTGCCGCCGACGCCGACCACGGCGTGGGGCCGATAGCTTCCCGCCGCGGCGTAGACGTAAAGCCCGGCGTCGGATTTCGAGGTGATGTTGCCGATGTCGTTGTAATTGACCGATTTCGAGACCGTCGCCGAACCCGTCGTGTTGTAGGTCTTGAGGCGATTGAGAACGTCATAGGTGAAGGTCTCGGTGAGCCCCGTCGCGCCCTGCGTCAGGTCTTTCCTCTGCGTCAGATTGCCGATCGCGTCGAACGTGAACGTCAGATTGGCGACGGCGTTCGCGGCGCCCGCCGTCACGCTCGTGATGAAGCCGCGATTGGCGTCGAATGCGCGGTTGGTGACGACGCCGTTGCCCGCCGTCTCCTGCGTCACCCGGAGTTCCGCGTCGAGCGCGTTCGCCTGCCAGAGGAGCGCGTTGGTGGCGAAGTCGCGCATGTCGGCGAGATAGCCGAGCGAGGTGTAGGCGTATTTGACCCTGAAGCCCGAAGGATAGTTGACCGTGTTGATGCGGCTGTCGGCCGTCCAGGTCGTCGTCGTCGTATAGGTCGGCTCAGCCGTCTCGGAGCGGATCGCCGTCGTGACGGGACGCCCGAGCGCATCGTAGCCCAAAGTCTTCAGATAGCCGTCCGAGGTCGAGGACGTCGAAAGCTTGCCGATCCCGGTCGTCGCCGCATCGTAAGTCCAATTGGAGGTCAGCCCCGGCTCGACGCGGGAGAGCGGCCGGCCGAGCACGTCGTAGGCCATCGTCGTCGTCTGGCCCTTGGCGTCGGTCTGGCTGACGAGCTCGCCGAGGACATTGTAGGCGTAGGTCCAGCTTCCAAGATCCGGGTCGACCCCGGCGATCTTCCGCCCCGCCTTGTCGTAAGACATGGTCTGGACGTTGCCCATCGAATCCGTGATCGACGTGCGGTTGCCGAACGGGTCGTAGGTGAATGTGGTGGTCTTGAGGTTCGCGTCGGTCACCGACACGATCTCGCCGCGCGCGTTCTTCACCGTCGTTTCGGTCTGGCCGAGATCGTTGGTGACGGTGGTGGTCAGCGCGTTATAGCCGAAGGTCGTGACGGAAGCGTCGGGGAGCGTGATCGTCGTCGTCCGCCCCAACGCGTCATAGGCGTAAGTCGTCCATTTCGCCGTTCCGCCCGACAGGAAGTAAGGCCGGCTCTCACGCAAGGTGCGCCCGAGCGCGTCATATTCCGTCGACTGACGGATCGTCGTCGCCGCAAAGCTCTGCGTGTCGGTCGCGATCGTCCGCCCGTGGGTGTCGGAATAGGTCTTGACCCACGGCCCGTTCTGGACCCCGCTCGCATTCTGCGGCGTCGCCGTCACCACATAGGCGCCGTGGGTCGGGCAGGACGCCGTTCCCCCGTTGACGCCCGAGCAATAGGCGTAGGCGAAGGCGGTCCTGTTCCCGTCAGGACGCGTCTCCTGCGTCGGGCGGCCGAAAGAGTCATAGGTCCAGCTTGAGGTCAGAGCGTTCGGGCCGGTCTGGCTCGTCGTCACGCCGAACTTCGCATCGGTGACCGCCGATTCCGCATGGCCCAAGGCATTGGTCGTAGTCAGCGCGAAGCGGCCATTGGTCTCGAAGGTCGCAGACGTCGCACGCGACGCGATAATCGCGTTCCCAGTCGCGCCAGTGATATTTGCCGTGGTCGCGGACGTCTTGTTGCCGAACGCGTCATAGACGTAGGTCGTTTTGACGCCAAGTTGCGCGTCGCCAGGCTCCACCGTCTCCGTCAGCAGCAATCCGGAAGTCGCGTCGTAGGTGAACGCGGACTGCCGCGTCACCGTCGCCGCAAACGCGTCAGGAATCGACAACAGCAGCCAGATGACAAGAAAGGTGATGAAAGTCAGCGCCGCACGCGCCTTCCCTGAGCCGAGGCGCGTCGCCACAACCAACATGCCAAGATAGCGGCGAGGATCGAGGCGGTGCAAATCAGCACCGGCGAAGCCTCGGCGCGAGAGACTGACTCGGTTCAGATCCGGCGCCGTTAGGCGAGATCTCCCGCGCGCCGACACGCTGGTCGCCTCGCCGCCGCTCCCGGCCGCCCCGCGCGACAAGCTCCGCTCTTCCATGCCAAAAGCTCCCCAATCGTCCGTAGCCGGTGCATTGAGCATTCGGCTTGATGCACCCACCTTGCCACTGCTCTATCCGTTCTTGATCATATGGAAGCCAACAAGAAGCGAGAACAGGAGCGCCAATGACAGCATAATGATGCCCTCCTGATTATTGGCCTCAATAGCGGCAAGGAGAAAAACCACAACGCCGGTGCATATTATCAGTGGAAAGCTAACTTTAACGAAGATGACAGCCATTCTCCCGAGACTCATGTTTAACTCCTTCTCGGCATCGCGCCGTTTGCAAACACATCCCTCAACACCCCCAAATAAAATTCTGACTTAGACAGCCCTCAGTGTAGCTAACAGATGTTGACGCACCAGGAGGCCCTAAGCCGAAATTCACCCCGAATCCGATGACGCCTGTCAATCTGCCGTATTGGCTTCCAAAAATACCCAACGGTCCCCGGTCATATCCGTCGATGCCCGCTAAAAAGGTTACAGTAGGATCACCTGGGACAGGAATGCCAACGGCGGCAGTCGCGAAATAACCAAACATGTCGCTCGCGCTACCAGTTATGAATCCAACGCCAACTGAAATACCCGCATCCAAACCGATCGAGTCGCTCATGATTGTCGTAGTCCCAGCACCCCACACCCGGTCTCTTCGATCATACCAAACGGATCGCGTCACCGCACCGCCTACGGCTCCCGCCGCGACCTGCGCCTCCAATTCAACGTACCAAGTTCTCATCCATTTTGGTAGTGCGTTGATAGCAGCAGTTAGTGCGCCCGCGCTGAACTCGCCCGCCGCCTTCAGAGCCGAGTTAACTTGTTCTATCGCACTCACTGCCTGACGTACCAATCTTCGATGCGACAGATCATTCAGCAGATAGGTAAACGCCCCCGTCACTGCGCCGTTTGCAAACTTGCCGCCGCCCAAAACTGATCCGGTTCCCCCAACGACAGCGCTCTTGATCAAATTCGCAGGCGTCGATCCGAGATCGAGCTTGCCGGCTGCAGATGAGAATCCGGCAGCGAGAAATCCTGACGTAAACTTCCCTCCATTGATTTCGGCGAAGGCGCCGCCGACGACGCCGTGGGCGACAGATTTACCGACAACCGCCGCCGCACCCTTCACACCCTCGAACCCGCTGCCGACGCCGAAGGTCAAGGCGCCTTGTGCAAATCCGGTGAAAAAAGCCGCAGGCTTGCCTGTAGATATGACATTCGCCACGCCCGCGCTTACACCCGAGATTGCTACCTGCGCACCGGTCGCGAGCCCATTGAACGCGCCCAGCCCGACTTCGCCTGTCAATAATCCGGGTCCGACGTAAAACTGCAATGCGAACGCGGCGAGGATCGCCAGCAGCGGCTTCCAGAACTTTTTGAAGAACTTGCCTAAGCTCTTGAAGAACCCATACCCGTTCATGTCGGTATAGGAGAGCGGGTTGTTGTGGACGTAGGAGTATCGGTTGAGGTCCTGGGTGTTGGTGACGTCGTGGATGAAGGGGTCGGCGGACATGAAGCGGCCGAGGGCGGGGTCGTAGACGCGCCCGTTCATGTTGACGAGATCGACCTCGTCGATCATCTCGTGGCCGGTGAAGCCCCTCGTCGTCGAGGCGGTCAGGATGTTCGCCGCGTCGTCGGTTCCGTTGGGGTTTCGCCGCTTGCCCCAGGCGTCATAGGCGAGGCGCTCATGGACGACGCCGGCGCCGTTGGTGATGACGGCGATACTGCCCAGATGATCCTTGACGAAGTAGAGGAAGGGCTGCGGCGGCGCGGTCGTCGCGGTGAAGTGGACGCCGACCATTTCGCCGCCGGCGAAGAGATATTCGTTCCAGGTCGTCACCGACGGGCCGACCGCGCGCTCGAAGAAGACGCCCGACGCCGCGTCGTCGTAATAATACGTCGTGTTGGTCGTCGTCCCGGTCGTCGAGACCTGTTTCGACCGCTGGTGCTCGGGATCGTAGCCCCAGGAGAGGCTGGTCGTCCCCTTCGTCATCGCGGCGACCTTGTTGAAGGCGGTCCACGTCACGGTCCGTCCGCCGCCCGCGGTCATGTTGCCGTTGGCGTCGTAGAAGTAGTCATTGCCGCCGACGCCGACCACGGCGTGGGGCCGATAGCTTCCCGCCGCGGCGTAGACGTAAAGCCCGGCGTCGGATTTCGAGGTGATGTTGCCGATGTCGTTGTAATTGACCGATTTCGAGACCGTCGCCGAACCCGTCGTGTTGTAGGTCTTGAGGCGATTGAGAACGTCATAGGTGAAGGTCTCGGTGAGCCCCGTCGCGCCCTGCGTCAGGTCTTTCCTCTGCGTCAGATTGCCGATCGCGTCGAACGTGAACGTCAGATTGGCGACGGCGTTCGCGGCGCCCGCCGTCACGCTCGTGATGAAGCCGCGATTGGCGTCGAATGCGCGGTTGGTGACGACGCCGTTGCCCGCCGTCTCCTGCGTCACCCGGAGTTCCGCGTCGAGCGCGTTCGCCTGCCAGAGGAGCGCGTTGGTGGCGAAGTCGCGCATGTCGGCGAGATAGCCGAGCGAGGTGTAGGCGTATTTGACCCTGAAGCCCGAAGGATAGTTGACCGTGTTGATGCGGCTGTCGGCCGTCCAGGTCGTCGTCGTCGTATAGGTCGGCTCAGCCGTCTCGGAGCGGATCGCCGTCGTGACGGGACGCCCGAGCGCATCGTAGCCCAAAGTCTTCAGATAGCCGTCCGAGGTCGAGGACGTCGAAAGCTTGCCGATCCCGGTCGTCGCCGCATCGTAAGTCCAATTGGAGGTCAGCCCCGGCTCGACGCGGGAGAGCGGCCGGCCGAGCACGTCGTAGGCCATCGTCGTCGTCTGGCCCTTGGCGTCGGTCTGGCTGACGAGCTCGCCGAGGACATTGTAGGCGTAGGTCCAGCTTCCAAGATCCGGGTCGACCCCGGCGATCTTCCGCCCCGCCTTGTCGTAAGACATGGTCTGGACGTTGCCCATCGAATCCGTGATCGACGTGCGGTTGCCGAACGGGTCGTAGGTGAATGTGGTGGTCTTGAGGTTCGCGTCGGTCACCGACACGATCTCGCCGCGCGCGTTCTTCACCGTCGTTTCGGTCTGGCCGAGATCGTTGGTGACGGTGGTGGTCAGCGCGTTATAGCCGAAGGTCGTGACGGAAGCGTCGGGGAGCGTGATCGTCGTCGTCCGCCCCAACGCGTCATAGGCGTAAGTCGTCCATTTCGCCGTTCCGCCCGACAGGAAGTAAGGCCGGCTCTCACGCAAGGTGCGCCCGAGCGCGTCATATTCCGTCGACTGACGGATCGTCGTCGCCGCAAAGCTCTGCGTGTCGGTCGCGATCGTCCGCCCGTGGGTGTCGGAATAGGTCTTGACCCACGGCCCGTTCTGGACCCCGCTCGCATTCTGCGGCGTCGCCGTCACCACATAGGCGCCGTGGGTCGGGCAGGACGCCGTTCCCCCGTTGACGCCCGAGCAATAGGCGTAGGCGAAGGCGGTCCTGTTCCCGTCAGGACGCGTCTCCTGCGTCGGGCGGCCGAAAGAGTCATAGGTCCAGCTTGAGGTCAGAGCGTTCGGGCCGGTCTGGCTCGTCGTCACGCCGAACTTCGCATCGGTGACCGCCGATTCCGCATGGCCCAAGGCATTGGTCGTAGTCAGCGCGAAGCGGCCATTGGTCTCGAAGGTCGCAGACGTCGCACGCGACGCGATAATCGCGTTCCCAGTCGCGCCAGTGATATTTGCCGTGGTCGCGGACGTCTTGTTGCCGAACGCGTCATAGACGTAGGTCGTTTTGACGCCAAGTTGCGCGTCGCCAGGCTCCACCGTCTCCGTCAGCAGCAATCCGGAAGTCGCGTCGTAGGTGAACGCGGACTGCCGCGTCACCGTCGCCGCAAACGCGTCAGGAATCGACAACAGCAGCCAGATGACAAGAAAGGTGATGAAAGTCAGCGCCGCACGCGCGCGGCCAGACCCCAATCGCGTCGCCATCACAAGCATCGCCAGATGACGAAAGGGCGCGAACGAGCGAGCGGAGCGCGAGGAAGACGACGCAGAAGAAGACGCGGATGCGGGCAAGGAAGCTGCAGGAGCCGCAGAGAGCGAAGATGCCGGAGGCGAGGCGGAAAATGCCCCGGGCGCTGAACGAGCAGCAGAGAAGGAGGACAACGCCGCCGACGACAATGAAGAAGCGCCGCTCGCCTCCGCGCCAATCCCCCTCGCCTCCCCCTTCATAACCGCTCCCTCATGCCTCATCCGTCAGTAAACGGACGGCCGATCGACCAAAAACGCTGCGCAGAACCAAGAACTCTGACCGAAGTCGGAACCCAAACAGCCCAGAGGCTAGGACTCAACTCAGCTTCGACTCAACTCAGCTTCGACTCAACTCAGCTTCTTAGCGACGCCAAACACGCACGCCACGGATCACTCCGGCTTCGCCGGCGTCGGCCGCGTCACATTGATGATCCCCGGCGCAGTATCGAGCGCCTTGTCGTCCGGCGCTGGACCGGGCCGCTCGCTCGCAGCAAAAGGAAGCACGCGGATGACCTGGCCGCCGCGACCGGTCGGCGCGTAGGCAGGCGTCCACTGACCGTCGCTATTGATAAGCGCCCCGGACCGCATGTCAAAAATGAATGAACGGCATCCACGAATGGTGCAGGTTCGGTTCTCGAGGAACTCAACGCTGGCGACAACTCCATTCGCGTCCAGAACTTCTTCGCCGATCGCAGGCGATGCGCTCGCCGCGACAACGGGAATTTTCGCCGCATTTGGCGTCGTCGTGGGCGTTTGCGCTTGTGCGGCGGCGCTGACGGATACCGCCCACATTGTCGCAAGCAGTAGCGCCCGCAGCGCCATCGATCCCTTCTCGAATGTACGCATTGCGGAAATCATGATGTCGCTCCTGCTTCACACCCGAAGTTTCCCTTTTGCGGTCTGACCGAACTTCGGCCGGCCATTCCAAAGCCGGCGGCGAACATGCCGCTCGTGCCTCCGATCAGCATGGAACGCCTCCGCACATCGGCTCTTGCGGTATGTCATAAATGTTTCCCTGGCCTTGGCTGTCGGATAGCGTTGCGCCGCCAGTCGGCGCGGTTAGGTTGAGATACATCGACTGTGGCGTGGGTTCGCCGTCCACGCCGAAAAATGTCGGTATGCTAACGGTCTTGGTGGTCTGGTTGGCTGTAAACGTCAACGTTCCGGAGACTGCGGTATAATCGCTCGGCGTGACCGCCGTACCATTGGCGCTCGCGTAATTGACGCTGTTCGTCCCGGATACATTTCCCGATCGCGTAACAGTGAATACCAGCGGCGTGTTTTCATCTGCCGACGTATTGTTGACAGCGAAGGTCGTTGTTGGTGTGACATTGGTTATCGTTCCTGCGCC
>CALKYG010000119.1 GCA_938003575.1 uncultured Alphaproteobacteria bacterium | reverse complement strand
GTTACCGGCGGCCTTCGAAAAAGCGAGGAATTCGTCGGTCATGATCGCGCACACCGTATGGTCGCCAGCATCCTGCGGACCCCAGTGACAACAGCCGGTTCGATAAAATCCGGTCATCGGGTTGTCGCTGCAAAGCGCCAGCGGACCGCCGAGGACGTTCCGCTGTCCGCCGCCGCCGCCGCCGTCGCTCGTGCGGAAGGCCACGGTTCAATGTCCTCCGTGGCTGTCCGCGTCCGCCGCCGCTTCGACATTGGACTTCGCGACCGCAATCGTCTCGACAGGCGCGCCGCCCGCGAATTCCAGAATGAACGGAAATTCGTCGCCGCTTGAAATCGGACCGGCAAGACCCATCAGCATCGCGTGTTTGCCTCCGGGCGCGAACACTACGCGCTCGCCGGGTTTCAGTTCGATATCGCCCGCCGGCGCCATCGAGACGACCCCGGCGGCGTCGCGCGTCGTTTCATGCAGTTCAACGACGCTCGCCGCCGGCGTTGCGGCGCCGGTCAGCACGACCGGGGCCATCGTGCCGTTGCATACGGAGAAATATCCCGCGCTCATCGCGGTCGCGTCCTTTTGCTCCCTGAGCCAGGCGCCCTCGACGGTTACGGATCCGTTTTCGCTCGCCTCGCAGGAAAGCGCTTTGGGCGCCGGCGCGTCCGCCGGCTGCCGGGCGCAGGCAGAGGCGATGGCGAAAAGCGAAAGAAAAAAGACCTTTTTCATGGAGGGCTCCGGATGACGCCGGCCCTATCTAGGCGCAAACGCTGAATGCGCAAAGGTCCGGCGGCGTGTTTGCCATCCTGCACGCGTTGGGGCTAAGAGGAATGTCCAGCACGAGGACCCGACTGATGGACCCCTTTGAAATCGCCCGACTCCAGCAATATTTCCGGACGAAGTTCGGCCTCGGCAATATCTCGGTTCGCGGCCGGCCCAACAAGGATGACAGCGCCGAAGTCTATTTCGGGGACGAGTTTTTAGGGGTCATTTTCCGGGACGATGAAGACGGCGACCTTTGCTATCAGTTCAATATGGCGATCCTTGATGAGGATCTGCCGGAACGCCGCGGCTGACGCCCTTTCCTGAGGAGGCCGCGCTTTGGCTGAGCGGGGACCGGGATTGATCGGCGGGCTGGCGGCCGGCCGGCCGATGCTTTGCAGCGGCGTCATTGCGTTTGCGGCCGCCGCGCTGACCTCGGTCGCCTATCGCGACGCTTCGATCGCGTTCACCGAGACGTCTGTTTCGTTCATCGCCGCGCTGTTCCTCGTCGCCGCCGCGCCGGCCGCAACCGGCGCCGCCGCGCCGCGGAACTTCTGGCTGCGCATGATTTTCGCCGGGATATCGGCCGGGCTCATCCTCGCCGGACGGCGCCTGCTGCTTCAGACCGATGCGACGTTCGGACCCTTCGACGCAAATCTGGCGCTCGCCTGCGCGTCGGCTGCGGTTTTTTCGCTGGCGGCCGGCGCGCCGCTGTGGCGGTCGGCGATCGCGTTCGCCGGCGTCGGATTGCTTTCCCAGCTCATTGCGGCGAGCGCCGGGCTTTCCATCGTCGCGCTGGAAACGGCGCGGCTCGGGCCGATCCCGTCATCGGGCGCGGCGCTCGCTTTTGCATGCGGCGCCGGCGCTGCGCTCTGCGTCCAGATTGCTGCGGCCTTTTCGAGAGAATTCGCTGAAGGCGCCGACAATTTCGACGCCGCCGCGAAAGCGGCGAAGGGCGCCGCCGCGCCTGCGATCTTCGCGCTCGTCGTCGGGGGGGCGGCGCTTGCGCTCTGCGCCTTTGAAGCGGATCAAGACGGGCCCGGCGTGCTCGCCGCCGGGTGGATCGCGGCCGCCGCCGCCGCCTTCCACGCCGCCTGCGCCATTTGCTTCCTTGCGGGCGCGCTCGCGCTCAAGGCTGAGACCGAGCGGACGGCGGTTGATGAGAATCGCCGCCGCGCGGCGCTGCGCCCGCTCCTTGCAGCGGTCCGAAATCTACTGCCGCCGAGTTCGGCGATCGCCTTCAGCGCAATTTTCCTCATCATCGCCGTCGTCGCGGCGTTTGAGGCGAACGTTTCCGCAAGCGCCGGAGAAATTGCGCTGATAACGGTTGTCGCCGTCGCCGCCGCCTTGTCTTTCGTATCGCTCAGAACCGCCTTGATGGCTGCGCTCTTCACCGCCGCAGCGGCGCGCATCGCCGTGTGGGGGGTCGAGCTTTCAGGCTTTTCGCCGCCTTCTGAAACCGCGCGCATCGTGGCGACGGGGCTTGCCGCCGTCCTGACCGCCGGGCTTTTTCTCGCATGGCGAGACCGGCGCAACCCGCGGCGCAAGACGCGCGAGGTTGTCCGGATGGCGCTTGCGGATTCGCTTTTCGCCTACGCCGCCGCCGCAATACTCGCGGTTTGCGCGGTGGCCGCGAGCGACATCGCAGGGCTGTGGAGCGAAGGCGTCGAGGCGGCGCTGTTCGCCGGTCTTATGACGGCGATCGGCTTCATCGCATCGCCGCCGTTGATGACGGCGGTCGGCGCCCTGTTCGGCCGCGACTAGAACGCGATGCGCGAAAAAGCAGGCGCCCGCGTTCCGCGAGAGCGATGCGTCCGGCGAGAAGCAAAATGGAAATTGCGAAGCAAATGGCGCGTTTTATCCGCTAGCCGTTCGCACTCATCATCCCTTTGACGAAACCGATGACTTCTTCGTCGATCTTGCGCCACTCGGCGAGATAGGGCCGCTTAAAGCGATAGGTGAGCGTGACGTTCGGCGTCAGCTCCAGTTCGCGCCAGCATTCGGGACTGGGCACGTCGTCGCGTTCCTTGTAGCAGAACAGGGCGATGATCTCCTTGCCGGCGCTTTCGCCGAGATAGAGTTCCGTTCCTGAATACCCGCTCGTCGGAACATTCGAACGCTGTTCCTTGAACTCGTACTTGATGAGCTGCCATGGCGTGCGCGCGCCGCGCCGGTCGATCGTCTGCGGCATGTAAAGAATGTCGATGCGCTCGCGCTCGGTGAAAGGCGAAGTGCGCGCCGCGATCAGGATGTCGATGCGGCGCGTGTCGGGCGCGTTCTCAACAAAGTCGTCGCGGCGCGACGGCGCGTATCCGGAAAGGGCGGGCCAGAGCGCGTAAAGCCAGACCTCATCGCGCGCCCCGCCGCGCCGGTCGCGGGGGAATACGGTGTAATTGGCGGGAATCGCGAACTCGGTCCCCGACACCGAAAGGGCGACAGGCTCCTCGCTGATCGCAGGGCTTGGAACATTGCCGCCGAGCGCATCGACGCTGGGGCCGACGTAATAATAGAGAAAAATCGCACAAAGCACGAGTGTGGCGAGGAAAATGCCGAGCGGATATCGCCAACTCGATTCCTGGCGGACTTCCTCGCCGCCGATACCGTAATTCGTCATAATACTCGTTCGCAGGCGCTGCGCTTCCGGCCCCGCGCCGTTCTTAGCATGGGCGCGCGATGATCGCCAATTGCGCGGTGCGGCGCCGGGCGAATACCCATGGCGCTTGCGCTTTTGAGATCCGGCGCGCGCCCCGCCGCTTACAGCGCGTCGATCATTTCGGCCACAAGCGGGTGACGCACGACATCGGCCCTGGTGAACCGCACCACCGACACCTGCTGGAGATGCTCAAGCTTGTCGATGACCGGCTCCAGTCCCGACATGCCGGGCAGCAGATCGGTCTGGGCGGGATCGCCGGTCACGATCATTGACGAGCTCCAGCCGAGACGGGTCAGAAGCATTTTCATCTGGCCGTATGTGCAGTTCTGCGCTTCGTCGATGACGATGTAGGCGTTGTTGAGCGTGCGCCCTCTCATATAGGCGATCGGCGCGATTTCGATGACCCCTTCCGCAATGAGCGCTTTCAGGCGCTTGCCCGAAATCCGGTCGCAGAGCGCGTCATAGAGCGGACGAAGATAGGGAGAGAGTTTCTCCTCCATGTCGCCCGGGAGAAACCCGAGACTCTCGCCGGCTTCGACGGCGGGCCGTGAAAGAACGATCCTGCGCACCCGGCCTTGCTCGAGCGCCTCAACGCCCTTGGCGACCGCCAGATAAGTCTTGCCGGTGCCGGCGGCGCCGGCGGCGAAGACAAGCGGCGAGGCGTCAATCGCGTCGATCAATTGCTGCTGCGCATCGTTGTGCGCCCGGATGTTCTTTCGATATTTCTGCTCGCGCCCGTTTTCCTGTCCGAGAGGCGACCATTGCGGCTCGTCGAAGAGCCTGCGAACATTGTCGCCTTCATAGGGAAATTCGTTAAACTCCTCGGTCGGACCCGCATGCCGATGCCGGCGGCGGGTCTGGGCGGAGCGTTTCGCCATCAACTCTCTCCTGGGGCGGCGCACGAAGGAATCGCCCCGAAACGCCGCCTGTTTCGGGACTTTCCGGAAATCTGCGAAGGGGGAACCGCCGTCGCGGCGTCTGGCGAAAAATGTAATTCGCTTCGATGCAACTTGCGCATTCAACCGCCGGTCCAGGTGGACGCCAAAGTCGACTTTCGAATCAAGGCTATGCGCGTTCGCGCGCGTTTGGCGAGTGCCCGCGAAAAGATTTATTCGCACTGTCGCAATGATGACTCAGGCGCGCCGGGCGGTTCCGCGGCGGCCGCGTTCAGCCGTGACGGCCGTGCACGTAAGCCTTGGTGATCTTGGCGTGCGCTTCCGGGGCGTAGTTCTGCCAGGACGCGCGCCCGTTTGTGGCGTCGATGACGAACAGCGTCTCGTTCGGACGAAGGAAGGGCGCAATGGCGTTTCTGACGCCGATCGCCGTCAGCCGGCAGTTGACCGACCACACATTGTCCGCGAGGCGGAAAGCCGCGCCGAGACTCATGAGCGCGCTTTCAACGCGGCTTGCGGCGGCGTTGACGACGTCGAAAATGAGGACGAAGTTCGCCGGCTCTATTTTATCTGTAGACGGAGCAGACGCCGCTTCGCGGCCGATGGGCCTTGCGCGGCGCGGCGCGCCGGCGGCCCTTTCGTCCTGTTGAACGAGCTTTCCGAACGTGCGCGAATTGTCAGGGTCGGCGTCCAGTCCGAAGAACTGCGCGAATGCAGGCTCGGAGCGCGCTTCTTTCCAGTCCTTGCTGCCGGCGGGCGCAATGAGCGACCAGGCGGCGAAGCGCCCTTCATGCGCGAATTTCTTCAGATCGCGCGACGAATAAGGACCGTAGACCCGGTCGTTGGACTTGATGCACCAATTATCGGCGAACATGGCGGCGAACTCCGCTTTCCCGGCTCTCAGGCGTTGACGCCCTTCTTGCCGAATTGCGGTGCAAATCCCGCGCCGTTGGGTTTTGTCCCATCGGGGGACTTGGTCGACTCGATGACCTCCTCCATTTTCTCCGGCGCGCCGGTGAAGACGACGCCGACGCCTTTTTCATGGCGGCGCACGACTTTGGCGGGCGTCCGGCCGATCGTGACGACCGTGCCGAGGTCCGGTTTGGGGTCGATGGCGATCGACGCGCCGGTCAGGGATATGTCGAGGATTTCGCAGGCGAAGGCCTCGCCGGACTCAAGGGTCATGACCGTCGGCTGGTCCGCCTTGATGCGCGGGTTCGCCCGCCTGTCGAGCCGCATGTGAGGCGTGTTCAGCGCGTGCGTGAGGTTGTCGGCCGCCCGTCGCGTCTTCGCCTTGCGGCTGCGATAGTCGACCGCGAAATGATGCCGCGACGACCGGATGACGAGGCCTTCATAACGGCCGATGTCGTCGATGTAGACGACAACCTTTTCACCGGCCTGCGGCGGATTGACGGCCTTCATCAAGGCGCCGCCCGCCGAAATGTTGATCACAAGGCACGGCTCCTCAACGCCGTCCGCCTTGAGGACGCGCGCCTTCAATGTCAGCCCGACGCGGCGGTGCTTGCGCCGCTCTTCGGGAGAAATTCCGGCGGTCGGCCGTGATTTCGGATCGGAGTTTTCCGGCTGTTGGCCCATGCGCGGCGGTTTCTTGGTTAAGAAGTGCTTGTTGGCCGCAAATTCTAGGTCGTCAGTATGAACAAAGGTTTGATTCCGGCCGCCGCATGTCCCTAGATGGCGCTGTCGGCGTCCAGTTTTGCGCAAGGGGAAATCGCCGACCGATTCGGTTTGCGCGACGGCAGGGGGCGGCGTAATGGCCGGGGATGACGACACGAACGCCCGCGGGCGGGGATGGCTGCGCGGGGGCCCGCAGATGACAAGCCGCGGCTACCGGCCGGGCGTTGTCGGGGACATCCCCCCGACGGTGATCGCGCTTTCAACGGTCTTGATCCTTGCGTTTCTGGCCTTGTGGATCGCGCCCGCTTCCGTCGATTACGCCGTCAGCGAACGCCTCGGACTTTCCCCGGCGCGGCTGGCCGCGGGCGGGGCGGGCCCGGGCGGATGGTTCTGGTCGATTGCGCCGCTTTTCACCCATGCGGTCATTCACGCGACCGGACCGCATCTCCTGTTCAACCTTCTCTGGCTTGTCGTATTCGGCGCGCCGGTCGCGCGGCGGTTCGATTCCCCGCTGCGGTTCCTTGCGTTTTTCGCGCTTTGCTGCGCGGCTGGCGGCGCGTTTTTCGCCCTGTTCCACTGGAACGATCCGACGCTTCTGGTCGGCGCTTCGGGCGGCATCACCGGCCTCCTCGGCGCGGTGGTCCGGTTCGCCTTTCATCGTCCGGCCTCGAAGCCGGCGTCGCCGAAGGGCGTTCTTCCGCTTACGGACAGAAGCGTGCTGACCTGGTCGGCCGTCGTCATCGCAATGAACGCCTCGATTGCGGTTTTCGGCCCCGGCGTCGGCGCCGGCGATGTCGAAATCGCCTGGGAGGCGCATGTCGGCGGCTATCTTTTCGGGCTGGCCGCCTTTCCTCTTTTCGACCCAAGGCGCCGCTGAGCCATGCCGCGCCGCACAATGCGCCCGCGGCGATCCGCGCGATTTTGATTTGATTTTCCTCGCAAAAGCGGCAGACTCCGAGGCTCAATCGAAGGAGGTTCCGTTGAAAGTAGAACACATCCTTCAGTCGAAGGGCGCGGACGTGTTCGCAGTTTCCGACGCGACGAGCGTGAAGGAGGCGGTCGACCTCCTCGGCGAAAAGAATATCGGCGCCGTCGTCGTCAAGAACGCGCAAGGAGGCGTGACCGGGATCTTTTCCGAACGCGACGTTGTGCGGCGGCTGAAGAACGAGGGCGCGGGCGTCCTCAACCGGCCGGTGGCCGAATGCATGACGAAAGACCCGTTCACCTGCACGCTTGATACGACGCTTGACGAACTGATGGGCGTCATGACGAACCGGCGCATTCGCCACATGCCGGTCGTCGAGGGCGGGCGGCTGGTCGGCATCGTCTCGATCGGCGACGTCGTCAAGCGCAAGATCGACGACGCCGAGCGCGAAGCGGCGGCGCTCAAGGAGTATATCGCGTCATGATGAAAAGGCGGGAGCGTGCGGCGCCCCCGCCTTCCGGTCTTGCGGGCGGCGGCCCTTACTCGGCCGCAGGCGGCGACAAGACCTTGTCGATCACATGGATGACGCCGTTCGAGGCGTAGATGTCGGCGGCGACGACATTGGCGCCGCCGACCTTCACGCCGTTCGTTCCGTCTACTGACAGAGTCGCGCCGTTCAGGGTGGCGACGTCGAGCTTCCGGCCCGCAAGATCCTTGGATTTCGTCTTTCCGTCGACGACGTGATAAGTCAGGATCGCGACGAGTTTGTCCTTGTTTTCCGGCTTCAACAGATCTTCGATCGCGCCCGCGGGAAGGGCTGCAAACGCCGCGTCAGTCGGCGCGAAGACGGTCTTCTTTCCTTCCGCCCGGAGCGCTCCTTCAAGTCCCGCCGCCTGCAGCGCGGCGACGAGCGTCTTGAATTGTCCGGCGCCGATCGCGGTGTCGACGATATCGGCGGCGGGTTTCGCCATGTCCTTTTTCTCGTGATGCTCGGCGAAGGCGGGCGAAGCGGCGGCGAACGCCGCGAGGGAGGCGATAACGGCAAGGCGCATGCTGAGTCTCCTGTTGTCGAATGACGCGGCTGTTACGCTCCCGGCGCGCCTGCGGATCGCCGCATCACGAAAAGTTCATCGGGCGGCCCTCTTCAAATCCGTATACAGAGTAAAGCCCGCGCGGCCGGCCCCGCGTCCTTCCGCGCCGCGGGAGAAGGCGGGCCGGCGAGGCGGGAAGGCCGGCCGGCGAGGCGGGAAGGCCGGCCGGCGAGGCGGGCCCGGACCGGCGTAAACCTTTCATTAACCCAATCATGCGGCGAAAAAGCGCTTGCGCCGCCGGGCCCTTTTGCGTAGTTTCCGCCCCTCAGCGTTTTTGAGAGCTTGCCCGGGCGGGGCGCCAAGTCCCGCTTGCGGTCGTTTTCGCGACTAACTCCCCGATTTTCCTGTGGAAATTGGGGAAAAAGCGGAGCCGAAAAAAAGTTTGAAAATAACGTTGACACGGTGGGCGTGGGCGACTAAATCCGCGCTCCACCGACGCGGCCGGGACGGCCGCCGCTGACGCCGCAAGGGGTCAGAGGGGCGGTCTCGGGAGTGTCGGTTTTTTGTCGGCCGGTTTTCGGGTTTCCCGGATGGCGGCCGGCGGCTCTTTGACAAGTGAATCTGAGGAAGAGAAACGTGGGCGGCGTGCGTCCTGGCGGAACCTTTTAGGTTCATTCAGGATCTGTCATCCGCTGACGTTTACTCAATAAACCAAGTACTTCCGTTCATTCGGGAGTTTGGTTTTGTGACGTCAGTAATGAGATGAGCGTCGGGATTATCCCTCCCGACAAGGATCCTCAAACTCAATTTGAGAGTTTGATCCTGGCTCAGGACGAACGCTGGCGGCAGGCTTAACACATGCA
>CALKYG010000118.1 GCA_938003575.1 uncultured Alphaproteobacteria bacterium | reverse complement strand
GCACGGTTATCACGTTATGAAACCCGGGCCGAACGAGACGCACGATTCCCGGTCGGTCATCGACGGCTTTACGGCATGGGAGACGGAAATCGGCGTCCAGCTGACCTACGTTTCCGGCTATCTGGTCAAAAACGCCCGCCTCATCGGATCGCGAAACGCTTATTCCTGGAGAGGCGTGGACTTCGCGAAGAACACCTATGATCTCGGGGTCGTCGACTCCAGGATTGAAGGTTTCGATTACGGCGTGTTTTTCTCTCACGACTGGAACACGACGTTCGGCCCTGCGGCCTATTACATTTCGGCCAACAATAAGTTCAGCAACATCCGCAAGATCGCGCTCCAGAACGCGGATGCGAACGATGCGATCATGTCTGGCCCGGCGCCCGCCGCGCCCTCGGCTTTGACGTTCAGCTGGGGCGCAAACCTGCCTTTGTGGCCGGAACCCAATACCGGCTATCTGCTGATTTCCGGCGACAAGAGCGACGGCGCCGGAACAGTGCCGTTTCCGATGGTGAGCGGCAGATACCGGCTCTCGAAAGCCGGCCTTACGAACATGCTCGCGAAATACGGCTATTACACGCTGGCGGACGGCCGCAAAGTCGGCGTCGGCCTCGAGCATTTCTCAAATCGCGTAACCGGCGAGATTGAGCTTGCTAGCTACGATTTCGAAATCAACACCAACGTCTTCAAGCTCGACGCATTTCAGGACAACGGATTGCTGGATCTCAACACGCCGGCGCCGAAAGCCGCGAATGACTCGGCGATTGTCCAGCGCAACGGCTCGGTCGTCATCAACGCCACGGCGAATGACGGGGCGGGCGGCCCCTTTGACATTGTGGGCCTTACGCCTGCGCGATACGGCGCGGCGGAAATCACTGCGAACGGCGACATCCTTTATGCGCCCTATCCTCGCTTCACAGGAACGGATTCTTTTCACTATTGGGTGCGATCAAGCGCGGGGCGCGTCGCAAAGGCCAAGGTGACGGTGACCGTCCAGTAACCGTTCGCATCACACGAAGCTGTAGGGATCGACGTCAATCGTTCGACGGACCGGTCCCGGCGGTTTCGCTCGCTTCAGCCAGGCATCGAGAAACGCCTGAATATTCACGTCGCGGCGGGCCTTGACGAGAAACCGAAGGCGCGCCTCGCCCCGCAGCCGGTAAATCGACGCCGGCGCCGGACCCCACACGGTGACGCCGTCTGCGGCGAAGAGCGCGGCGCGGTGCGCGTCCGCCGTCTCCTTCAGGCGTTTTTCATCCGTCGAGCGAAGAATCACCGCGGCCAGTCTCCCATAGGGAGGAAACCCAAGTTCGGCGCGGCCTGCGGCCTCCACTTCAAGAAAAGCGTCGCGGTCAGAGTTCCTGAGCGCTGCGAACACCGCCGAATCGGGCAGATAAGTCTGAAGCAGCGCCTCGCCGGGACGCTCTTCACGCCCCGCGCGGCCCGCGACTTGTGAAAGCAGTTGATAAGTCCGCTCAGCGGCTCTGAGATCGCCGCCGGCAAGACCCATGTCGGCGTCGACGACGCCGACGAGCGTCAGGCCTGGAAAATGATGGCCTTTCGCCGCAACCTGCGTGGCGACGAGGATGTCGATCTCGCCGCTTTCCATCGCGGTGAGAATTCTTCGCATGTCGGCGGCCGACTGGATCGTATCGGAAGACAGCACCGCGAGGCGCGCATCGGGCCAGCGGTCGCGCGCCTCTTCAGCGACGCGTTCGACGCCGGGACCGCAAGCGGCGAGCGAATTGACGGCGTTGCATGAAGGGCAGGCCTCAGGTTTCGGAATCGAAAAACCGGTGTGGTGGCACACCAGGCGATTTTCAAACCGGTGCTCGACCAGCCACGCGTCGGACGTCGGCGACTTCATCCGGTAGCCGCACTTTCGGCACAGCGTGAGCGGCGCATACCCCCGGCGATTGATGAAGAGCAGCGATTGCTCCCCCGCGGCCAGACGTTGCGAGACGGCGTCGACCAGGGTTGGCGAAAGCCAGCGGCCGTCCTCGGGTCCGTCATGTCGCAAGTCGATCAGCGAGATTTTCGGAAGACGCGCCCGCCCGAACCTCGATTGAAGGCGGATAAGGCCATAGCGCCCCTGTTCGACATTGACGACGCTCTCCAGCGACGGGGTCGCCGACGCAAGAATGACCGGGAATCGGCCGCGGCTGCCGCGTGCGACCGCCATGTCGCGCGCCTGATAGGTGACGCCGTCCTCCTGCTTATAGGCGCCTTCGTGTTCTTCATCGACAATTATGAGTGAAAGATTTCTGTACGGAAGAAAAAGCGCCGATCGCGCGCCGACGACGAGACGCGCATTCCCCTCGTTCACCCGCCGCCAGACCCGCCGGCGCTGCGCGCCGGTCAGATCGGAATGCCACGCGGCCGGCTCCGCTCCAAAGCGAGCCTCAACACGGCGAAGAAAGGGCAAGGTCAGCGAAATTTCCGGCAGCAGAATCAGCACCTGCGCGGTCGGGCTGCGTCGAAGCGCTTCGGCCGCCGCCTCCAGATAGACTTCGGTCTTACCCGAACCCGTGACGCCGTCGAGCAGGGTGACGCCGGGCGCGGCGATCGAACGGCGTAATTCTGCCGCCGCCTCGCGCTGTTCTTCCGACAATCGCACGCCGGGCCTTTCCGTGTCCGGCTCGGCGAAAGGCGGATCGGGATCGATGGAAACAGGTTCGAGCGCGCCGGCCCGGACAAGACCCCGGACAACCCCTTCGCCCACGCCCGAGCGCGCCGAAATCTCGCGCACTGTCAGCGGTTCGTCCGTGACCGCCGCCAGCGCCGCAAGCCTTGCATCCGTCAAGCGGGAAGGTTCGGCGCCTGTCCGCCGATAGGCGGTGACGCCAGCAGGCGGCTCAAGCGCATCCCCCGAACGCATGACGAGGCGCAGCACCGCCCCAAGCGGAAACATCGTATATGCGGCGACCCAGCCCACGAAATCGACGACGTCGGGCGACAACGACTCTGCCGGCATGCGCCGCGACAGGGCTTTTAGTCTTGCGTCGGGAACGTCGTCGGCTTCGCCTGGCCAGACCACCCCGACGGCCGATTTGCCGCCAAAGGGCGCCTCAACCCAATCGCCAGGCGCGACTTCGAAAGGCGCGAGATAATCGTAGGCCTTCGGGAGGGGCAGCGGAAAAAGGACCTTGACCCGCCGGCCTTTTTCTCCTTGGCCGCATGGCGCATCGCCATTATCAGTCGAAAAGTCCGTCAAGCTTGATCCTTTATCCCGTTTCGGCTGAATTACGGCGCGCTGCCGGTCGGGCGGCGCTTGGTATCAAAAGGGTGCGGCGTCGCAATGCGTAAACTTTTCCTGTTCCTGTTGTCGATTATCGGCGTCAGCCTTGCGGCCGCAACCGCAGCAAACGCGAAATACAGCCTTTGCAACAAGACGAGCTACGCCTTGTCGGCGGCGATCGGCTATGTCGACGGCGACCGGCTTGCGACGCGCGGCTGGTGGCGGCTGCGTCCCGGCCAATGCAAGGTCGTGCTGACCGAACCGACGAATCCCGGCCGCTATTTCGTTTATGCGGAAGCGATCCCCGGGCACAAGGGTCCCTTGCGCGCTTGGTCCGGCGACACGCCGCTCTGCGTCGAGAACAACGGTTTCTTCAACCTGCGCAATCAGGAGGTCTGCCGCGAAGATCCGGCGCGCCAGCGCAACTTCTTTGACGTTGAAGTGACGCCCGCGGCCAACGGCAATTGGCAAACCGATTTTGCGGAGGCCGCAAATTACACCGTCTACAGCGCAGAAGTCGCCGGCGTGCAGCGCCTTCTCAGCGATCTCGGTCTTTCGACCTCGCGCATCGACGGCTCGCTCGGCCGCGAGACGCAGCGCCTTCTTACGATCTATCGCAAGGAGAAGAGCATCGGCGAGGGGCCCGTAATCGACGATGCAACCATCGACGCCATGATTGAAGAGGCGAATGCGCGCGAGGCGAAACTCGGCCTTTTCTTTTGCAACAAAACGGACCAGCCGGTCTGGTCGGCGCTCGCCGAACCCAAAGGCGAAGGCCGGTACGAGTCCCGAGGCTGGTGGAAGCTGGAACCCGCCGATTGCGCCAAGGTCATCAAGGGCGGGCTCGCCGCGGATCATTATTACATTTACGGCGTCATTGAGGACCAGCGCGGCGAGCGGCGCCTTGCGGGCGGAGACAAGTCATTCTGCGTCAACGCCGTCCGGTTCACGTCGACCTCTGATGCGAGCTGCGCCGACCAGGAGCTCGAAGAGGCCTTTTTCAGGAAGTTCGAAATCGGCGGCGCCGCTTCCTCAACTTTCGACTTCACCGCCGACGCCTTCGTAGCGCCGCCAAGCGAAGCGCCAGCGCAATAGAAATGGCCGATCTCAGACACGTCGAAAGCTGGGTCTTCGATCTCGACAACACGCTCTATCCGGCCAAGTGCGATTTATTCGCCCAGATCGATTCGCGAATGGCGGACTTCATCCGTGAAGCGCTGCGCGTTGACGCCGCAGAGGCGCGCCGGCTGCAGAAGCATTATTACGTCAGATACGGAACGACGCTCGCCGGTCTGATGAGCGAGCACGGCGTGTCGCC
>CALKYG010000117.1 GCA_938003575.1 uncultured Alphaproteobacteria bacterium | reverse complement strand
CGGCGCCCGCCGCCTCGGCGAGGCCGAACAGCGACAATTTGCCCTCGGCAAGGCGCGCCTTCGCAAGAGCGACCAGCGACGGCGACCAGATCGCGCTTGTCGGATGCGCTTTTTCGCCGCTCGCCGCTATCGCGGCAGGGGCATTCGTCGCCGCCGCGGCTGCGGTCAGCCGTTCGACGAGATCGTCAGGAATCAACGGCGTATCGCAGGCGAATGTCGCAAGGTATCTAACGCGCGGCGAGAGCATTGCGGCCCATCGAAGCCCTGCGTAAACGCCGGCGATCGGACCCATATCCGCGAACTCGTCGTAAAGGACCGGAAACGCGTCATTCCCGTCAACATGATCTGCGGAACGACTGATCGCCAGGACTGACACCTGCGGCGCGGCGCGACTGATTACATGGTCGATTAGCGCTCGCCCGAAAAGCGGCGCCTGATCCTTTCGGCCGCCTTCGAACCGGCTCGACCGTCCGCCGGCAAGGATGATCCCGACAACACGTGTGTCATTCACGCGCCTATATTCCCGTAAACGAGGCAATCCGCCAACTCGCCTTCCGCCGCCGCGGGCGCATGGGCGAACCGGCGAATGAGGCAATTGCCGGCGGCGAGCGGCGAGAGCAGCGAAGAATCCTGATTGTGCGCGGCCTCCGCAATGAGGCGACCGTTGTCGTCAGGGCGAACGCGGCCGCGCAGATAGGTCTCTCTCGGGCCGTTCGGTCCTAGCGAAGCGGCGAGCGCGGCGCGGACAATCTGTTTTGTGAAGCGCTCTCCGCCGGTCGCTTTGACCAGGGGACGCAGGAAAAGAATGGCGCAGACGATCGCGGAAGCCGGATTGCCGGGAAGGCCCAGAACGCGCGTATTCCCAATCCTTCCGAACCAGGTCGGCTTTCCGGGGCGAACGGCTATTTTTGGGAAGGCAAGTTCGCCGCCTTCAGCGGCAAACACGCTACGCACATAATCGCGGTCGCCGACTGATGCGCCGCCGACCGTGACAAGGATATCCGCTGTCTTTCCTTCCCGGAATTTCCCGCCGATGGCGGCAAGATCATCTTCAGCAC
Organism: uncultured Alphaproteobacteria bacterium; assembly: GCA_938003575.1. Classification (GTDB taxonomy): domain Bacteria; phylum Pseudomonadota; class Alphaproteobacteria; order Caulobacterales; family Parvularculaceae; genus Amphiplicatus. The sequence continues at coordinate 4,627 of CALKYG010000117.1, read as the reverse complement.
GGCCGAGATATTTCGGAACCCCTCCCCATTCTGCGATCATTGCATCCAGCGCGAATCGATTTGAACCGACGATCTCTCCAGGCCGCAGATTGCTTCCCGGCTCACGGAGTTCGTCGCCATTGTCGAAATAAGCGATCAGCGGCTTCTGGAATACGTCGATTTCAGCGATATTGGCCGACGCGAGGAGGGCAAGGTCCATCGCAACCAGCCGGTCGCCCTTGCTCCTCAAAATCTCACCCTCGCGAAAATCGACGGCCGCTTCGCGAATATTCGAGGGATTTTTCTGCACCTCGTCTATAGTGATGACATCGCCGTCGCGCGTCACCTCTTCCTGTATGGCGACATGATCGGCGCCTTCGGGGACGACGCCGCCGGTAAATATCCGCACCGCTTCGCCGGCGCCGACGGCGCCGGCGAAGGGCGCACCCGCCGCCGCCTCGCCGACAACCAAAAGTTTCGCACCGACCTCGGCGTCTGAAAACCGGACCGCATACCCGTCCATGGCGGAGGCGCGAAACGGCGGGTGATTGATTTTCGACGCTATGTCGCGCGCGACAACAAAACCATTCGCCGTTTCGACATTCCGCTTTTCGACGAAAGGCTTGGCCGCCGCGCCAATGATGGTTGCAAGAGCCTCGTCAACAGTCAGCACGCTGTCACCGCCGGAAATCGCCGGACTTGCCGCCGGTCTTTTCAACGAGCTCCACCGGACCGATGGTCATAGACTTGTCGACTGCCTTAGCCATGTCATAGACGGCGAGGCATGCGACTGATACGGCGGTAAGCGCCTCCATCTCGACGCCGGTCTTCCCTGTTGTCTTCACGGTTGAAACGACATCGATAGAATGTTCCGCGTCGTTAAAGGTGACTGCGACCCTAACCGACGACAGCAACAACGGATGGCAGAGCGGAATGATCTCCGGCGTCTTCTTGGCGGCCATGACGCCGGCGATTTCAGCAACGCGCAGAATGTCGCCTTTTTTCACGCCGTCGTTCCGGATCATCTGATACGACGCCATTGAGAAGCTGACGCGCCCGCTTGCCGTCGCCGTCCTGACAAAATCCGCTTTGCCGGAAACATCGACCATCATCGGCCGGCCTTCATCGTCGAAATGGGTCAATGAGTCAGCCATTCAGCGCTCCATCAGGCGCGGCATCAGCTCGACAAGATTGCAGGGCCGGTACCGCGAGTCGAGTTGATGGGAGATAATCCGGTCCCACCCGTCCCTTACAGCGCCGGTCGAGCCGGGAAGACAAAAAATGACGGTGCCATTGGCGACGCCCGCTGTCGCGCGCGATTGCAAAGTCGAAAGGCCGACAGATTCATAACTGACCATGTGAAAGACGGTCGAAAACCCGTCAATCGACTTCTCAAACAGCGGCGCCGCCGCCTCAATGGTGATGTCGCGTCCGGTCAAGCCCGTGCCGCCGGTCGTGATGATCGCATCGACCTCAGGGTCGGCGATCCACGCCTGAACGACTGAGCGGACCTTGGGGACATCGTCGCGAACGATCATGCGACCCGCGAGCATGTGGCCGGCGGATTCGAGCCGTTCAACCAGTATCGCGCCCGAGGTGTCGGTTTCAATCGTTCGCGTATCCGAAACAGACAGGATCGCAATGCCAAGAGGCTTGAATCTCAAACTCTCATCAATGCCGGGCATCGCCATCCTCCATCACCGCCAGCGATCGCGGTCATCATAGTCCTCTGCACGCGGCTCGATCCACTCATCTCCGCTGCGGCTGATTTGCTTCTTCCAGAAAGGCGCGTCAGTCTTCAGAAAATCCATCAGGAACGCACAGGCCTCAAAGGCGTCGCGACGGTGCGTTGCGGCTGTTGCGACAAAGACGATCGCCTCGCCGACGGCGATCCGGCCTACGCGGTGAACGACAAGGCGTTTGAGCAGCGGCCAACGCGCCGACGCTTCGCCGGCCGCCTTCGCAATCGCATTTTCGGTTAATCCGGGCGCATGTTCGAGGGACAGCGCCTCGACGCCGACGGCTCCTTCCCGCCTGACAATTCCTGTAAAGGTCGCAACGGCCCCGGCGTCATCGACATCGTGCAAGAACTCCGCCGCAAGCGCGGCGACGTCGATCGGCGATGTCGAGACGATAATCATCTCAGCCGCCGCTGAACGGCGGAAGGACCGCAATCTCGTCGCCTGGTTTCACAGCAAAGGCGGCGTCCACGATCGAATTGTTGACTGCATATCTGACGCGCATTCGCAACAGCGCATTCCCGAATTCTGAATCTCCGGCGCGGAGGAGATCGATAGCTTCACCGACTGACAATTCCGGACGCGGCGGCTCGAGCATGCGCTCACGCCCCATGACGTCGGCGAGCGGTCCGTAAAATGTCACCTTTATCATCTATCCGCCCGTCGCCGCCATAAAACGCTCCGGCCCTGGCTCCGCGCCGTCATAGACGCCTTCGAAATTATGGCCGAGCGGCTTTAACCGCATCGCCTCATCAAGCGCCGCAGAGACGCCCGCCTCGCCATCATTTCGATACGCCGCCCTGAGATCAACTTTGCTCCTTCGGCCGAGACACATGAACAGCTCGCCGGAACAGGTGACGCGAACACGATTGCACCCGTCGCAGAAATTCGCGGTGAGAGGCGTTATGAACCCGACCCTTCCCCCTGTTTCCTTGATGCGAAAATATCGCGCAGGCCCCCCCGTTCTGTATTCCTCCGCCGTGAACGTCCAACGGGATTCAAGATCCTTGCGGACATTCGACAAAGGTGTGAATTGGTCGCCGCGGTCCTCCTCGACCTCCCCCAGCGGCATCACTTCGATCAGGGTCAGGTCCATGCCGCGTCCATGCGCCCACTCAATGAGCGCAGGAAGCTCGTCGATATTGCGGTTCCTGAGAGCGACCGTATTGATCTTGACTTTGATCCCTTCAGCCTGTGCTGCGTCGATCCCGTCAAGGACGCTGCGCAGCGCGTCGGCGCGCGCGATTTCCGCGAACTTCACCCGGTCGAGCGTGTCGAGCGATACGTTAATACGCTTGACGCCGGCCGCCTTCAACGCCGGAGCGTAAGCTGCGAGCCGCGTTCCGTTGGTCGTCAGCGTCAGCTCGTCGAGAGCGCCCTCATCCAACATGCGAGACAGTCCCTCGACCAGCGCCATGATGTTTCGCCGGCCGAGCGGCTCACCGCCCGTCAGCCGAATTTTCCGGACGCCGCGCTTGACGAAGACGCGAGCGATCGATTCAAGCTCTTCGAGCGTCAGGATTCCCGATTTTGGCGAGAAGACAGGGCGCTCCGGCATGCAATACGCGCAGCGAAGATCGCACCTGTCAGTCACTGACAGGCGCAGATATGTGATCCGACGGCTGAAGGAATCAACAAGCGGCGCCAGAGCATCCTCAGTCGTCAATGTGCTGTCCTCCAGCCCCATCAAGCCGCCCTAAAACAGGATAACCGAGCGGATCGACTTCCCCTCGTGCATCAGATCAAACGCGTCATTGATCTTTTCAAGCGGCATCGTATGCGTGATCAGCGGATCAATCTCGATGCGCCGATCCATGTACATGTCGACAATCTTCGGCGTGTCCGTGCGTCCGCGCGCGCCGCCAAAGGCCGTACCCTTCCAAACGCGGCCTGTCACGAGCTGAAACGGCCGCGTCGAAATCTCCTTACCGGATTCAGCAACGCCGATGATGATCGACTGCCCCCAGCCGCGATGGCAACATTCGAGAGCCTGACGCATCACATCGGTGTTGCCTGTGCAATCGAACGAATAGTCAGCGCCGCCGCCGGTGAGCTCGACGATCCTGTCGACGACATTCTTGGCCCCGACTTCGCTCGGGTTGACGAAATCTGTCATGCCGAACGCCTCCGCCATTTCGCGCTTGGCCGGATTGATGTCGACGCCGATGATCTTATTTGCGCCGACAAGGCGCGCACCCTGAATGACGTTAAGGCCAATGCCGCCAAGGCCGAAAACCGCGACATTTGCGCCAGGCTCAACCTTGGCGGTCCACATTACGGCGCCGACCCCCGTTGTAACGCCGCAGCCGACGTAGCACGCCTTGTCAAACGGCGCGTCCCTGCGGATTTTCGCAACGGCGATTTCAGGCAGCACGGTGAAATTGGAAAAGGTTGAACAGCCCATGTAATGATAAATCGTCTCACCCTTCCGGCTGAAACGGCTCGAGCCGTCAGGCATAAGACCCTTTCCCTGCGTCGCGCGAATGGACGTACACAGATTGCTCTTCCGGGAAAGGCACGTCTTGCATTGACGGCACTCCGGCGTGTAAAGCGGAATGACGTGATCGCCGACTGCAACGCTTGTGACGCCGGCGCCGATTTCCCGTACGATTCCGGCGCCCTCGTGCCCGAGAATCGACGGAAAGACGCCCTCCGAATCCTTTCCTTCGAGCGTATAGGCGTCGGTATGGCAGACGCCGGTCGCCTTGATCTCGACCAGAACTTCGCCTTGCTTCGGCCCTTCGAGATCGATTTCCTCGATGACAAGCGGCTTATTCGGCCCAATCGCGATGGCGGCGCGGGTTTTCATTCTCTTTCTCCATGGAACGGTCCTTGCGCTTTTCTACTCCTTTTTCGGGCGGGAGCAAAAGACCGGGAACGAAACTGCCGCCAGTCAGAAAACAATGGCG
>CALKYG010000116.1 GCA_938003575.1 uncultured Alphaproteobacteria bacterium | reverse complement strand
TTTGTGCGAGGCGATAGGAAAGCGCATCCTCGAATGAAGCATGATTGAGAACATTCGCATGCAGAAAGCTGGCGAGCGCCGGCTCGCGCGCGGCGGCAGAGGCCGCTTCGACCCGCATGCGCGGCCAGGTCTGGTCACGCGACAATTTGAGGACCTTGCTCACGCTCATCGAACGCCTCCTGCGATCAGCCTTGCGACCTCGACCGGCAGTCGTCCCGCCTCGGCGAGCGACCGCGCCTTCAACACCATGATTATAGTAAGCGAATCGCGAATGTCGCCTTTAAGCACCATTTCGTGAAGCTCAGAAAAATTAACCCTGCGGTGAGAAAGAACCTCGTCTCCGTCAGGGTCGGCATTCCCCTCCGTCAGCCCCCAGGCGAGATAACACGCCGATTTCTCATCCGTGACGGAGTTCGAAATGTCGAATTCAGCGAGCGGCAGCCAATGTCGGGCCGTCAGGCCGGTTTCTTCCGCCAGCTCGCGCTGCGCTGAAACAAGCGGATCGTAATGGCGCTCGCCGCCGCCTTCGGGGACCTCCCAGCTGAAGGCGTCATGCGGAAACCGGTGCTGTCCGACGAGCGGAACCGACCCGTCGTCGAATATCGGAAGAACGCCGACGGCGATATTCTTGAAGTGCACAACACCATAGACGCCCGGCTTTCCGTCCGGCCGGATGACCCGGCAATCGGTCACGGTGATCCACGGGTTATCATAGACGGTTGTTTCGGTTTCCACAGTCCACGGACCGACCCTGCCGCCGGCGCGGTTGCTCACGCGGCCTCTTTCCGGCGAACGGGAACAGGCAGCTGGCAGACATCGAGATGGTTCGGCCTGAAATGGAAGAAGGCCTCCGGGCGATTGCGCCGCGCCTCCGCATATTCCGCGAACACAGGCCGCGTGCTGTCCAAAATCTCCCAGGTCTCGCGTTCGCTTTCGGGGATGTCGGCGGCGACACGAATTGAAATGATCTTATCGCCGACATCATCGTCTTTCGTTTCCGGCGGATTCACTCGCCGCAAGGCCTGCACTCGATCCATGCCGTCGATCACGCGCCCGAACACCGACAGGTTTCTGTCGAGATACCGCTGCGGCTGAAGCGCGATGTAGAACTCCGTCGACGCCGTATCGCGCCCATCCTCACGCCCGAAAGCGAATGCGCCGGCGCAATGAAGATGCCAAAAAGTTCCAGTTTTCTCATCGTGGCCCGCGGGGATGGAGCCGATGAATCCGGCAACCGATGCGAATCCGTCGGCATCCGGCAGCGCCGTAAAGACGACGTCGCCCGCCGTTTCAAACTCGGCTTTCAACGCTTTTTTCGCCTTGCGGCTCTTGCGTTCGCTGAAGGGGTCTCCGCCCTGAGCCACAAAGCCCTCAATCACGCGATAGAAGGATAAACCGTTATAGAATCCCTCTCGCGCCAGAACCTTCACCTGTTCGACGTGTTGTTTCGCCAGCGACGGCGAAAGCGCCACTGTCACCTTCCCGCTTTCAAGTTCGATGACCAGCGTCTCTTCCGACGGAATCATACGCCAGTCCTGGGCGGTCGTCTCGCCGAGAATGTCGGCCGGGGACTTCCTTCCCTCGAGCGCGTCGGCAAGGGCCGGGGACGCGGACGCCGTCATGACGGCGATCGTTGCTAAACGGATAATCATTGGCTTTATCCCCTTCCCCTGTAAGGCTGGACGCCTGCGTCGGGGATCCATAATCCCTTTGGCGGCGCACCCGTCTGATAGAAGACGTCGATCGGAATGCCGCCTCGCGGGTACCAGTAACCGGCGATTCTCAGCCAAGATGGTTTCGCCGCGGCGACCATTCGGTGCGCAATTTCGAGCGTGCAGTCTTCGTGAAAGGCGCCGTGATTTCTGAACGATGTCAGAAAGAGCTTCAGCGACTTTGATTCGACGAGCCGCTTTGCGGGCGCATAGTCGATGACGAGATGGGCGAAATCAGGCGGGCCCGTCACCGGGCAAAGCGACGTGAACTCGGGCGCGGTGAACCGCACGAGGTAAAGAGCGCCGGACTGCGGATTAGGAACCGTCTCCAATTCGGCGGCGCGCGGCGACGACGGAATTTCCGTCGTTCGCCCGAGCTGGCGCAGCGACGGCTTCGCCGCCCCCTTCGGCGCAGTCAGCTTTTTCGTCCCCGACTTCGGCGCCCTTTTAGCTGTTTCTTCGACCATTTCGCCTGCTCGCATAAAGCCAACCCGACCCTCGTATCGGCGCTTACTTCCGGGGTAAAGCGCACATCCCGAAACGCGCTAAATTCGACCGGTTCGCGGATGGACAACCTTTTCGCCCTTGCCTATAAGCCGCGCTCCGGTCCGGCTCCCGGCCTGACCCGCCCAGGTAGCTCAGTTGGTAGAGCAGCGGACTGAAAATCCGCGTGTCGGTGGT
>CALKYG010000115.1 GCA_938003575.1 uncultured Alphaproteobacteria bacterium | reverse complement strand
AGCCGTGAGAAAATACCGAGAATCTTTGCATTGCGCTGAGCGCCGAGAATTGCGTAATCGCGCCTGAACGACTCTTCATCAAAGTCAGGAAATCCCGCAGCGCCCCTTGCGTAGCGGTTGATCATTGTTTCGGATAATCCGTCAGAAACATCGCGGCGGGCGTCTTCAAGAAGCGACACGAGGTCATAGGCCGGATTGCCGATCAGCGCGTCCTGAAAATCGATGATCCCGGCGCGTCTGAAACCAGCGCGCTCCGGAAGCCAAAGGATATTCTCCGCGTGAAAATCGCGAAGGACGATCAGCGACGGCGGGGGAAGCTTTGAAAGGACAGGCGTCCACGCGGCTAGGTATTCGGCGCGTATGTCTTCGCTCGCCGTTTCGCCTTTGACATGAGGCCAGTACCAGTCGACGACGAGCGCCACTTCCGCCTCCATCGCGATCTCGTCATAGGTGAGCATTTGATAGGCAGGCGACGACGGCGCGGCGGGCGCGGCGCCGCGCAGGGCAAGCAGGGCGTCGATCGCCGCGCCGTAAAGGTCCGGTTCCGATGCGCCTTTCGGAATGGCGCGCGCAAATAGCTCGTCGCCGAGATCTTCGATAAGCGCAAATCCCGTTGCGGCGTCAGCGGCGTAAATCTCGGGCGCCGACAGGCCGGCCTTTCTTGTTGTTTCTGCAATCGCGGTGAAAGCGTTGAGATTGGGTCCGGCGAGCCGCGCCATGGCGTTGTAGCCGAGGCGGCGGCGCTCGGCTGCGTTGGCGTTCGGCGGGCACGCAGCGCCTTCAGCGGCCGGCGGCGCGTTCATCAGTACGGCCGGACGCCCGTTAAGCCGCAGGCGTTCATAGCTTCTCGTCGAGGCGTCCCCGGCGATCGGGGCTGCCTGTGCGCCGCTCCAGCCTATGCGCTCCAGGAAAGCGAGCCGTTCTTCGCTTCGGCGCGACTCCGCAACGGATGTCGTTTCAATTGCTGACATTAGAAGAAGCTAGACCCTTCGTTCCTTAATCCGGGTTAAGGCCGTTCAGCCGCGCCGCCCACTCCTCGCCGCCCCGAATCAGTGCCCGCCGCGACCCACCGTCCATCGACATAAGGACGACGAGCGTGGACCTAGGCAAGAAGCGTTCAATCCGTTCCGGCCATTCGATAAGCGACACGCCGTCGAGCGCATCCTCAAACCCAAGCTCGAAGACATCCTCGTCCTTTTCAAGGCGATAGAGATCGAAGTGATAGAGCGGAAATTCCGCCGCCTCATACGGCTCAACCAGCGTGAATGTGGGGCTTGGGACGTCGGCGCATCCGGTGAGGGCGCCGATGACGGCGCGCGCGAGCGTCGTCTTGCCGACGCCAAGCGGTCCTGAAAGCGCCACGACGTCGCCCCGCCCCAGCCGAAGCGCGAGCGCTCCGCCGAACGCCTTCGTCGCCGGTTCGTTCGCCAGAGGGACTGAAAACTCCACCATTGGAAGAAAATAGGGCGCCGTCTTCCCGGCGCAAAGGGCGCACGACTACAGCATTGACCTGTGACGATCGCTTTGGCAACGAGACCTCCCATGAACGGACGGGCGATTATCATCGGCGCAGGCCAGGCCGGCGCGCAGGCGGCGCAAAGCATGCGTCAGGCGGGGTTTGCCGGCGAGATCGTCATATTCGGCGAAGAGCCCGAACCTCCCTATCAGCGCCCGCCTCTCTCTAAAGGCTATTTGCAGGGAGAACTCGACACGGAACGGCTCTATCTGCGGCCGCTCGCCTTTTACGATCAGCTGAAAATAGACCTTCGTCTCGGCGTTCGCGTGGCGTCGATCGATCGCGCGGCGAAAGCAGTCGCGACCGAGAAAGGCGAGACGGTGTCATACGACAAGCTTTTGATTGCGACAGGAGCGCCGCCGCGGCGTCTCGCATGCCAGGGCGCAGATCTTGCAGGCATTCACTACCTGCGCACCATCGCCGACAGTGATGCGCTTCGTCCTGTGCTGTCCGAAGGCGGACGGATTGTCATCGTCGGCGCAGGATATATAGGGCTTGAAGCTGCGGCGTCCGCCCGCAAGGCGGGTCTTGAAGTGACGGTTCTTGAAATGGCGGATCGCGTTTTGGCGCGCGTCGCCGGCAAGGAAATATCGGCATTTTATGAGAAACTGCACCGCGATCACGGGGTCGATCTGCGTCTCGGCGCCGCGCTTGACCACTTCGAAGGCGAGAAGGCTGTGGCGGCGGCGATCCTGAAATCGGGCGAGACGATCGCCTGCAAGGCGGTGCTGGTCGGCGTCGGCGCCGCGCCGGCGACGGCGCTTGCTGAGGCCGCAGATCTGCGGCTGGCGAATGGCGTGTGGACGGACGAACGGGCGCAGACGTCGGACCCGTCGATCTTTGCCGCGGGCGATTGCGCCAGCCATCCCTCGGCGATTTACGACCGACGCATCCGCCTGGAATCGGTGCCGAACGCGATCGAGCAGGCAAAGGTCGCCGGCGTCAACATGGCTGGAGGAGAGGCCCGTTATGATGCGGTTCCCTGGTTCTGGTCCGACCAGTTTGACGTGAAACTTCAGACAGTCGGCGTATCTGAAGGCGCCGATGAAACCGTCATACGCGGGGAGCCGTCCACGAGGAGGTTTTCTGTCTGGTACTTCCAGCGAGGACGCCTCATCGCCGTCGACGCCGTCAACGATCCCGCCGCCTTTGCAATTTCAAAACGACTGATCGGCAAGTCCGGCCTCGACGCCGTAAAGCTTGCAGATGCTGGAACTGATCTTAAATCACTCGCTTTCTGAAACCCGAACGGACAAGAGATGCCAAAAATCACCTATATCGAACACAATGGAAAAGAGCATGTCGTCGACGCCGATGTCGGCGTGTCCGTGATGGAAGCCGCCGTAAAGAACATGGTCCCCGGCATCGACGCTGATTGCGGCGGCGCCTGCGCCTGCGCGACATGTCATGTTTATGTCGACGCAGCGTGGATGGATAAAGTCGGAAAGCCGGAGGCGATGGAGGAATCAATGCTCGATTTCGCCCATGAGCCGAAGGAGAATTCGCGGCTCTCTTGTCAGATCGCGGTCAGAAAGGAGCTCGACGGCCTTGTTGTTCGGCTGCCCGAGTTTCAAGGCTGATTTTCTTTTCTTGACCTTTTTCGGCCTACGCGCTTCCATGAACAGATGGAGAACGTTCAGCCCTGTAATGATGCCGACGCGTCTTTTTTCAGCGCGCGGCCGGAGGTCACGTCGGCGCTCACGCGCGGCGTTTCCCGCTTGTTCCGCGATCTCGGCCTGGCGCCGATGGCTGAATTCCGCTTGCCCAACGGACGGCGCGCCGATCTGGCGGGGCTTTGTCAAAAAGGGCGGCTCGTCATCGCCGAAATCAAATCGTGCGAAGCGGACTTCGCCGCCGATGAGAAGTGGGAAGACTATCTCGGCTTCTGCGACGAATTCTATTTCGCCGTGAGCGCCGGGTTCCCTCGTGAGTTGCTGCCCCAAGATGAAGGACTCATCATCGCCGACGGTTTCGGCGGCGCGATCATCCGCCCGTCAATTGAACGCACAATGGCGCCGCCGCGGCGCAAGGCTATTACGCTCCGGTTTGCGCGGCAGGCGGCTGCGCGCGCAGCTTTTATTCTTGAGGAGTGCGGCAAGTGAATGAAAATGAGGACCGACGGATAATCCGTTCAATGATCAATGAGGACTATGCGGCGCTGTCGGGTCCTCCGGGGCCCAGGGCTTATGAACAAATCAAACATCACTTCCATTCGCGCGCGACTATGGTGCGAACCGGCGTCGACGAAAGCGGCGCGCCGTTTGCAACGGTCATGTCGGTCGACGACCATCACGCAGACGTGGACAATAAATTCGCCGACATGGCGTTTCTCGAAGAAGAGATTGATCATCAGTGTGAAATTTTCGGGAATATCGCGCGCGTGCGAAGCGTCTATCGCTCCGTCTTCGGGAGCGGGCCGTCGGCCCGGGAGGGGCGTGGCGTGAATTTCTACAACTTCATCCGCGAGAATGGTCAATGGAAAATCATGTCGATCGTATGGGATAACGAGCGGCCGGGATTAACGCTCGGCGGACCGCAGTGACGGATGACATTCTGACCCCGCAGGGCCGCTTCAAGGCTGGCGCCGGTGCGGCGCGCTGGCGCCCGCGCTTGGCGGCGACACTGGAAATCATAGCTGCTGAAGCGACGCGCCTTACGGATGAATGGTGGATTATAGGCAGCGCCGCCGCCGCACTTTCGGGCGCGGAGATCGCTGACGTCCGCGATGTCGACCTCCTGCTTGGGGAGGGCGACGCGCGTGCGCTCCTCGAGCGCTGGGCGTCGGTGCGGAATGTGCCGACCGATCCCGATCAAAAGTTTCGCTCTGCCATCTTCGCCCGGTTTGAGCATGGGCCGCTCCCCATCGAGGCGTTCGGCGGATTTGAGATGAAGATCCGCAGTCGATGGCGGAACGTCACCCCGCTGACTCGGGTCAGGCGGGGAGCGGTCTTCACGCCTTCGGTCGCCGAACAGATCGCGATTCTCGAAGCGATGGACCGTGACAAGGACAGGCTGCGCGCCGCAGCGCTGCGCGCGCAGCTCTGACGGAACGTGTCTTCGGCCGCCGCATCTCCGCGGCTTGGACGAGATCGCGATGTCGACGGATGCCGGCACGGGCGGAGCGCCGTCTTAGGTCCGCAGGCTGACAGTCCATGGAAAGCCCGGAAGCGGACCGGCCCTATTCAGGCGCTTGTGTCGATATGCGCGCCGGGCGCCGCATCGGGCGCCTCGCCGGTCGAAACAACCACCATCGCCGCGCGCAGGACCCGGTCCCCGATTACGAAGCCCGGCTGCGCCGTCTCAGCGACATGCCCCGCGGGGATGCCGGGCGCGGGCGCCTGGGCGACAGCCTGGTGGAGGTTCGGGTCGAACTTCTCGCCTTTAGGGTCGATCTTCCTGACGCCATGGCGCTCGAGCGCAGCCGCGAGCGACCGTTCAGTCATCTTGACGCCGGTAATGAAGGCGGAAACGGCCTCTGCGTCGCCTTCGCCATTGGCGGCAGGCGCGCTGTGAAGCGCGCGCTCAAATGTGTCGGCGACATTGAGCAGGTCGCGAGCGAAAGCCGCAATCGCGTAGCGGCTCGCGTCCGCCCGTTCTCGCTCGGCCCGGCGGCGCGTGTTCTCAAGCTCCGCCGCAAGGCGAAGGATCCTGTCATTCAGCTCGGCGTTCGCCGCTTCAAGCTCGGCGACGCGGGACGTATCAGTCGCGTCCGATTTCTCGCCGCCGTCCGGCGAGACTCCCGGCTGGTCCTCGTTGGGCGGATAGGTGTCGCTGCTCATGTCGCATCCGGCGATGAATATAGGGTCCGTGCGCCATGTAGACGCGCCGTGAAGTCATTTCAACTGCGCGCACCTGCGCCTATTTGATCCGGCGCGAGACGACTTCGGCGGCGTATTCAACTATTGGAATAATCCGGGCGTAGTTGAGCCTCGTTGGTCCTATGACTCCGAGCACGCCGACAATATTGGCCTGCGCATCGCGATAGGGCGCCGCGACGACGGACGAGCCAGACAGCGAGAAAAGCCTGTTCTCCGAGCCTATGAAGATCTTGACCCCTTCGCCGTCCCTCGCAGCATTGAGGACGTCGATGACGTCGCGCTTTCTCTCAAGATCGTCAAACAGCATTCGCACGCGCTCAAGATCCTGCGCTTCCGCCTCTTCGAGGAGGCGGCCGCGCCCCCTGACGATGAGCGATACGCGTTCGGCGCTTGAAATCTCGGCGACGCCCTCGCTGACGAGGCGCGACGTAATCTCGTCGAGCGCCGCCTTGTTGGTTTCGACCTCCTTCAGAATCTGGTCGCGCGTCTCTCCGATCGTCCGTCCACGGAGCCTTGTAGAAAGATAGTTGCCGGCGGCGACAAGCGCCGAGGCCGGCATGCCTGGCGGCGTTTTCATCACGCGGTTCTCGACGCGCCCGTCCTCGAAGACGAGAATGGCGAGCGCCTGCCCAGGGCTCGCAGCGACAAATTCGATGTGGCGAAGCGGCGCTTCGGACTTCGGCGCGACGACGAGACTCGCCGTGCGCGTCAGTCCCGACAGTTTCGCCGCGGCTTGCTCGAGGACCGTGCCGGCGCCTTCGTCTCCTGCGACGTCGAGCGCGCGGCGCTCTTCGTCAGACAGGTCTCCAATCTGCAAGAGGCTGTCGACAAAGAGGCGTAAGCCAAGTTCGGTCGGCAGGCGTCCAGCGGAAACATGGGGAGCGTGCAGCAGCCCGAGATCCGTCAGGTCCGCCATTACGTTCCGGATCGTCGCCGCCGAAACCGC
>CALKYG010000114.1 GCA_938003575.1 uncultured Alphaproteobacteria bacterium | reverse complement strand
GAACATTGACCGCGTCGTCGCACGTATCGTCGCCTCGTCGAGCGCGCGGCGCGCAAGACCGAGGGCCGCCGCGCCGACCGTCGTTCTGAAAATATCGAGCGTGCCGAGCGCGATCTTGAGCCCGTCGCCTTCCGCGCCAATGAGATGATCGGCGGGAACAGCGCAATTATCGAACCTCAGTCGGCCCAAAGGATGGGGCGCGATGACGTCGATACGTTCTGCGACGGAAAAGCCGTCGACATTCGCGTCGAGGACGACCGCCGATACGCCCTTCGTTCCATCGCCCGTGCGCGCGAACAATGTATAGAAGTCGGCGATGCCTCCATTGGAAATCCAGGTCTTTTCTCCGGTTGCGGCGTAACCCGACGGCGTCTTTTTCAGCGCCGTCGTCATCGCGACGACATCGGATCCTGCGTTTTCCTCAGACAGCGCGAAGGCCGCGATCTTCTCACCAGCGGCGACAGCCGGGAGGTATTTTTTCTTCAGCGCGTTCGAACCGAAAGTTGAAATGGCGCCGGAGCCGAGGCCTTGCATCGCGAAGGCGAAATCAGCGAGGCCCGAATGACGCGCGAGCGTTTCGCGAATGATCGAAAGAGAGCGGACATCGAGGGATTTCAAGGCGCCGCCGAATTCCTGAGGCACGCAATACCGGAGCCAGCCGTCGCGGCCGAGCGCTCTGACAAGCGCGCGACATGTCTCATCGACGCTTTCATGCGCGCCTGGCGCATCAACGATTGAAGGCAGGGCCGATGACGCCCAGTCGTCGAGGCGGTGCGCGAGATCTTTGTGGCGGGGCTCAAGAAACGGCCAGTCGAGAAAAGAATGGTCGGCCATCTAGTTCCCCTCAAAAACGGGTTTTTCTTTTGCGACAAAGGCGTTGTAAGCGCGTACGAAATCATTCGTCTTCATGCAGATCGCCTGAGCCTGCGCCTCGGCCTCAATAGCGGTGTCAAGACTCATGTCCCATTCCATGTTGAGTTGGTTCTTGGTGATCCCGTTGGCGAAAGCCGGCCCCGCCGCGAGTTTCTTCGCCATCGCCATCGCGTGACCGTCGAGTTTATCCGCCGGCACGATCTCGTTGAAAAATCCCCAGGCGAGGCCTTCTTCTGCGCTCATGGAGCGGCCGAAGAACAAAAGCTCCGACGCGCGCCCCTGTCCGATAATGCGCGGCAGGATGGCGCAAGCGCCCATGTCGCAGCCCGCAAGGCCTACGCGATTGAACAGGAAGGCGGTCTTTGCTTCCGGCGCTGCATAGCGAAGATCGGACGCCATCGAAATGATGGCGCCCGCGCCGACCGAAACGCCGTCGACGGCGGCGATGATCGGCTGCGGGCAATGTCGCATCGCTTTGACCAGATCGCCGGTCATGCGCGTGAAGTTCAGAAGCTCCGGCATTCCCATTTTCGTGAGCGGCCCGATAATGTCGTGCACGTCGCCGCCGGAGCAGAAATTACCGCCTTCCCCGCCAAAGACGACGACCTTGACGTCTCTGACATAGACGAGTGCGCGAAACGCGTCGCGGAGTTCGGCGTAGGACTCGAACGTCAGCGGATTTTTTCGTTCGGGCCGGTTCAGCGACACGCGCGCGATCCCGTCGCTGAAGGCCCATTTGAAATGTTGCGGCTTGAAGTTCTCGGGGTTCATGCGGCGTCCTTCTTTGAACGAGCGATTTTTTCCGGGTCGATCTGGTTGAGAAGCCGGCGCAGCGTTTTCATCTGCGCCGGGGACAATTGCGCGAAAGCCTCGTCGATCCAGGCCCGATGTTCGGCGGCCATGTCGGCGAAGACTCTCTCGCCTTTCTTAGTCAATGAAAAAATGGCGACACGCCCGTCATTCGGGTCGACGGTGCGCCTCAACAGGCCTTCGCGAACAAGCGGCGCCGTCACCTGGGTCGTCGCGCCGTCAGACACCATCAACCGCTCGGTGAGGGCCCCGGCGCGCAACCCCTCCGGCCTCGCGCGATCAAGCGCGGAAAGCACGTCAAAGCGCGAGATCGAATGACCGAAGCGGGTGCGAAACCCGGCGTCGACCGCCTTCTCCAGCCCTCGCGACGCCGCGAGCAGCGCAAGCCATGCGCGGACGGCGTCCCGATCATCGTTCATGAAATGAGCTCCCCGCCGTCAATGACGATCGACTGCCCATTGACGGACGCGGCGGCGTCGCTCGCAAGATAAAGCGCGGCGGCCGCGACTTCCTCAGGCGCGATCAGGCGGCCCATCGGATTGTCTTTGGCGAGCATGCGCTTCGCCGCCGCGACATCGCCGCCTGATTTGGCGGCGGCGCGCTCGACAGCGCCGGCGATGAGCGGCGTGTCGGTGAAGCCGGGGCAGACGGCATTGAAAGTGACCCCCGATTTCGCATGTTCTAGCGCGAGCGTCCTTATCCAGCCGAGAACGCCGTGCTTCGCGGCGGCATAGGCGCCTGTGTAGGGATAGGCGCGGTGCGAAGCGGTTGAGGCGATCGCGATGAACCGGCCCCAGCCGCGCTCGATCATCTGCGGCGCAAAAGCTTGCGCGCAGGAAAAGACGCTTGTCAGATTGACCGCGAGTGTTTGGTCCCACAGGGCGCGAGAGGTTTTCAGCGCCGCCGCCGTCGGCGCCGCCCCGGCGTTGGCGACGAAAATGTCGATCGGGCCCGCCGCCTTCGCCGCCGCCGCTATCGACGCCTCGTCAGTAACATCGATAGCAATATGCGGAAGGCCGGCGGCTCTCATTTTCGCCTCGTCGCGGCCGGCGATGACGACGTCATGTCCGGCGGCGCGGAGCGCCCGCGCGATTGCAAGGCCGATCCCCGATCCGCCGCCGGTGACAAGCGCGCGCCTTTTTGGCGATGCCATGATTTGCTCCGTCCGCTGCAAGTTGTTTTAGAAATAAAATAAATGCGGTCAAGGAAATTATTTTAGATATAAAATAACAACGGGCGTCCTTTTCCCCAACACGACAGGCGGGCGCGTTGCTTGACCCGCCCGCCCGTCGGGCCCACATCAGCCCAGCGTCAGACGGCCGGACGGCCGCGGGGGGTCTCGCCCTCGAGGAAAGTCCGGGCTCCATGGAGGCAAGGCGCCGGG
>CALKYG010000113.1 GCA_938003575.1 uncultured Alphaproteobacteria bacterium | reverse complement strand
GGTTCGTCTGGTCCATGAACTGCGAGAGCTGCGAGGAGCCGAAGAACTCGCGCACGGCCGCGGCGACGGGCTTTGCGTTGATGAGGTCGTGCGGCATCAGCGTTTCAAGCTCGGCCGAAGACATCCGCTCCTTGATCGCGCGCTCCATGCGCAGGAGACCGATGCGATACTGGTTTTCCATCAGCTCGCCGACGGAGCGAACGCGGCGGTTGCCGAGATTGTCGATGTCGTCGATCTCGCCGCGGCCGTCGCGCAAATCCGTCAGTGTGCGGAGGACTTTCAGGATGTCCTCCTTGCGCAGCGTGCGAACCTGGTCGTCGGTCTCGAATTCGAGGCGGATATTCATCTTCACGCGCCCGACCGCTGATAGATCGTAGCGTTCCGGGTCGAAGAAGAGCCCGTAGAAGAGGCTTTCCGCGGTCTCAAGCGTCGGCGGCTCGCCCGGACGCATGACGCGGTAGATGTCAATGAGCGCCTGCTCGCGGTTCGAGTTCTTGTCGGCCGCCAGCGTATTGCGCATGTAGGCGCCGATGACGAGGTGATCGACGTCGATCGTATCGAACTGGTCGATGCCGATCTCATCAAGCATCTTCAGCGACTTTTCCGTGATCTCGTCGCCGGCTTCCGCGAAGATCTCGCCGTTTTCGAAGTTGACGAGGTCCGACGCGAAATAGCGCCCGACCATTTCCTCGTCGGAAAGAAGCAGCTGCTTGAGGCCGCCGTCAGCCAGCTCGCGCGCGGCTTTCGCCGAAAGCTTCTTGCCGGCCTCGGCGACGACCTTGCCGGTCTTGGCGTCGATCAGGTCGCGCTCGAGCTTCATGCCCCTTGCGCGATCGGCGCGATACGGCATCGTCCAGCCGTTCTTGGTTTTCACATGCGCGACGCGCTCATAGAAGGAGTCGAGAATCTCCTCCTGGTCCATGCCGAGCGCGTAAAGGAGCGTCGTCGCCGGCAGCTTGCGCCGGCGGTCGATGCGGACATTGACGATGTCTTTCGCGTCGAACTCGAAATCGAGCCACGATCCGCGATAGGGAATGATGCGGGCCGCGAACAGAAGCTTGCCCGACGAGTGGGTCTTGCCGCGGTCATGATCGAAAAAGACCCCGGGGCTTCTGTGCATCTGGGAGACGATGACGCGCTCCGTCCCGTTGATGATGAACGTGCCGTTGTCCGTCATGAGCGGAATGTCGCCCATGTAGACTTCCTGCTCCTTGACGTCGCGGATGGATTTCGCGCCTGTCTCCTCGTCCACCTCGAAGACCGCAAGCCGCAGCGTCACCTTCAGCGGCGCCGCGTAGGTCATGTCGCGCTGCTGGCATTCCTCAACGTCGAATTTCGGCTCCTCGAATTCATAGGAGACGAATTCGAGCACCGCAGTCTCGGTGAAATCCATGATCGGGAAAACCGAGCGGAATACGGCTTCAAGACCCTCGTTCAGCCGGTCCGCCGGCTTGATCCGGCGTTGAAGGAACTGCTCGTAGGAATCCTTCTGAACCTGGATGAGGTTCGGCATCGGGGCGGCGTCGCCGATCCGGCCGAAGCTTTTGCGGATACGTTTTTTTTCAACGAAGGATTGCGCCATCTTTTTCCTCGCACGGGACAGCCTGATCCGCGCCGGCGCCCCGCCCTGACGAAAGGCGGAACAAATGCGCGAAAACACCCCGCTCGGGCGCGCTAATTCGCCCGGGGGTTGTCAGGCAGTTAAATTGTCAGTTCTCGATTTTCCGAAGCACGTCGCCGCATCGCCTGTCGCCGGAAACGGGTGGCCCGTCGCCAGCGAGCGTCGTTAATAGGCGCGCCCGGCGACCGCCGCAACCCCTGAAATCGAGAATTGTCAAGAAATTTCTTGCAACTCCCGATGGGGGCGGAAAGCCGCCGGGCGGCCCGATTTCCCGCCCGTCCGGGAAGAAGCGGCGACGCCGCCCCTGGGTCCCGAAAGGGCGTAGAACCGGCGCTCCGGTTCTACTTGAGTTCGACCTTGGCGCCGACAGCCTCGAGCTTCTTCTTGATCTCTTCGGCTTCGGCCTTGGCGACGGCTTCCTTGACGGTCTTGCCGCCGGCCTCGACGAGATCCTTGGCTTCCTTGAGGCCGAGACCGGTGATAGCGCGCACTTCCTTGATCACTTCGATCTTCTTCGCGCCGGCGTCGACGAGAACGACGTTGAATTCCGTCTTCTCTTCGACCGCCGCAGCGCCGGCGCCGCCGGCGCCCGGCATCGCGACCGCAACCGCGCCCGCCGCCGGCTCGATGCCGTATTTGTCCTTCAGGATGTTCTTGAGTTCAGCCGCCTGGAGAAGGGTGAGGCCGACGAGGTCTTCCGCGAGTTTGTTAAGGTCAGTCATTTTCAGGTTCCTTTTGGGTGGGTCTCAATCCGGCCGGTCAGGCCGCTTCTCTTTTTTCGAGGGTCTCGAGGATGCCCGCGAGCTGGGCGCCCGGCGCCGTGATCGCGCTGACGAGGTTCGCCGCCGGCGACATGATCGTCTGGACGATCTGGCCGATGAGCTCCTCACGCGAGGGCATGGACGCGAGCGCCTTCACGCCGGAGGCGTCCATCGTTTCCGCGCCCATGGCGCCGCCGAGAACGACGAGCTTTTCGTTTTTCTTGGCGTAGGCGTCGATGACTTTGGCCGCCGCAACCGGGTCCTCTGAGAACGCGATTGCCGTCGGCCCCTTGAAAAGATCAGCGATCTTCTTGGCCGGCCGTTCGGAGATGGCGATCTGGGCGAGCTTGTTCTTGATGACTTTCATGCCGGCGCCCGCCTTGCGAAGTTCGCCGCGCAGCTCCGTCATTTGAGCGACCGTCAGGCCGCCATTGGCGACCACGACAACGGCGTTCGCATCGAACACCTTGCCGATCCACTCGATCTGATCCGCCTTCTGGGTTCTGTCCATTGGACTTAATCCCTTCCTTGGCCGTTCGTCTGAGAGCACCGCGCCCTCAAACGTCTTCTTCCCGGCCCCAAAAAAGAGCCGGACAACTCAACCGCGATGAAGGATGGAACCTTTCGGCCCCGCGCCTTCAGCGCCGGAGCCTGCCCCAGAAGGTCAATGGAACCCGACCGGTCGGAACCGGATGATCCCTTGGCTTTCCGTCTATGCGGGGCGATTAAGCCGAATGAGGCGCCCGCAGTCTTGGACAGGATGCGCCGGCCGAGAACCGCCGACGCGGCGCGCTTCATACACTGAACGCCCCGGATTGCAAGCGCGGCGGCGTGACTTTCCGCATGATATCCGCCGGCGTTTCGCGTATTTCCGGCGCTCCACGCCGGGTTCAGCGTGAAAAGGCGCCTCTTTCCGTCCGGCGAAAGGCGCCTTTTTCCCTCGGCGCGCACCGCTCCCCTCACGCCCTATCCGGCGACGATGGATGATGGATGTCGATGGTCCCCTTCCAGCATTCCGCCAGAATGAGGATTGCATTCACTTGTCAAAGAGCCCGCCGCGGCTGCCCGCAACGCTGCGCCCGGATTCCGAAAGGTCCGGACACAACCATGATAAGGCTTGCAGGAGGGAGGGGGATAACTTTTTTTATTCAATAAAATGAACCAGATAGGCAGCCGGCGCTGCGGTCGGGCGACGACGCCGGACCGGCAAGGGAAAAGGCGGCGCCGGAAGCGCCCCCTTCATATTCATTTCGATATCTTTATCGCTTACGCGGCCGAAATGTCGACCTTGACGCCGGGACCCATGGTCGAGGAGACCGCGATCTTCTTGATGTAGGTCCCCTTGGCGCCGGCGGGTTTGGCTTTCTGCACCGCGTCGATGAAGGCTCTGACGTTCTCGGCGATCTGCGCGTCCGAGA
>CALKYG010000112.1 GCA_938003575.1 uncultured Alphaproteobacteria bacterium | reverse complement strand
CACCGCCCCGACGAGCGGCGTCGCGATCAACGCGCTTCTGATTTTCGACCAGTCTTCTATTCGGTCGAAAAACACGGTCACAGGCAATTGCGCTTCTTTCGAATGATCAATCAGCGTACGGCGCTTCCATCCGCTGGCGTATTTGGCGATGGCCGCTTCAATCGAGCGTTCGGCAAGCGCCGGGAAATTGCCCGCCGGCTCGGAAAGATAGGTCTGCGCCAGCACTTCGCCGACCTTTGCGGCGAAATCCTCGTCGCTTTGCGCGTAGGTCAGTCCTTCGCTCGACGTGTCGAGGTCGGCGAAGTCGTCCTCAAACCCGGCGATGTCCGACAATTCGGCCTTGCCGGATTCGCGGTGTCCGTTGATCAGCCGGACGGTCAGCTGGTTTGCTCCGTCTCTCTGGGTGAGGCGGGCATGCGCGACAATCACCTGGCTGACATTGTAACGGTTCGCAATCGCCGCAAGGGCGGCCGGATCGGCGGCGAGCGCCTGGCGCGCGGAGATCGTCGATGAGTCTTCAAGGTCGCCCAGCGGCGCCGTCATGGGCGTCAGCTCATGCGTGTAGGGGCGAACCTTCCACGCCGCCATCCACGGGTTGTTGCTCTCCCAGAGATAGACGCCGTTGTCCGTTTGCAGGACCGGCAGCACGAGAGCGACGCGGGTCTGGGCTTCGCTGTAGGGGATGCGTGCGGTCTGAAGAAGGCGGCGCACGGCGTCCGGCTTGAAGCGGTATGTGATGTAGGCGCGATAGCTCGTTGACGACGCCTTTTCCGAGTAGACTTCAAATCCCGATTCGAGGCCGACCAGCGTGGACGGCGATATTTCGACCGCCGTCTTGCCTGATCCGTCGCCGAAACTTTGCGCAGGCGCGCCGGCGGCGAGCGTCGGCAGATAGATCCAGTCATCCTCAGGCGTCAGGCGGCGCAGCAGGATATCCATCGCCAGCCGGCGGCCGGTCGATTGTGCGTTATCCTTGGCGATCGTCGCCGTCTCGCCGCTTGCCTGAACCGGCACTCTCGGCACGACGAAAACATCGTCGCCGGCCGCCAGGGCCGCACCGGACAGCACAGCAAGCCAAATGACAGCCGCACCGATAACGCCAAGAATTCTCATGGAAATTTCTCTCAACTGCACCCTGCGGCCCTGACCGGCCGGGATTCGACCTGCGCTTTATACCCGCCCTGAAGGGCCGGCGCACCCCCCGGACCCGAAACCGCACGCCGGCGATGTTGCGCAAGGGGACAGACAGCGGTTAGACCCTCGCCCTTAGCGGAGCGTATAAAGATATGAGCGAAGCTTACAAAAAGGCGGGAGTCGACATCGACGCCGGCGAGCGGCTGGTTGACGCCATCTCGCCGATGGCGAAGGCGACGGCGCGGCGCGGGGCCGACGCCCTGCTCGGCGGCTTCGGCGGCGTTTTCGACCTCAAGGCCGCCGGCTTTTCCGATCCGCTGCTGGTGTCCGGCGCCGACGGCGTCGGCACGAAACTGAAGATCGCCTTCGAGACCGGCCGCCATTCGACGATCGGGATCGACCTCGTCGCGATGTGCGCCAACGACGTGCTGGCGCAAGGCGCCGAACCGCTTTTTTTCCTCGACTATTTCGCGACCGGCAAACTTGAGGAAGGCGTCGCCGCCGACGTGGTGAGGGGGATCGCGCAGGGGTGCCTCGACGCCGGCTGCGCGCTGATCGGCGGCGAAACCGCCGAGATGCCCGGCATGTACGGCGAGGGCGAATATGACCTCGCCGGTTTTTGCGTCGGCGCCGTCGAACGCAAAGATCTGATGCCGCGCAGCGTCGCGGCGGGCGACATCATGATCGGTCTTGCGTCTTCGGGCCCTCACTCGAACGGCTATTCGCTGATCCGCAAGATCGTCAGCGAGGCCGGACTTCGCCATGCCGACGCCGCCCCGTTCGACTCGTCGCGCTCCCTCGGCGACGCGCTGCTCACGCCGACCCGCATCTATGTCAAACGATTGCTGCCGCTTCTCAAGGATGACGGCGTTCGCGGCTTTGCGCATATCACCGGCGGCGGCCTTACCGATAACGTGCCGCGCGTCTTCACCGACGATCTTGCGGCGCGCTATGACGAGACGGCGCTGACCCTGCCCCCGATATTCGATTGGCTGATGAAAACGGGCGGCCTGACGCTTGCTGAAATGCGCCGAACGTTCAACTGCGGGATCGGCGGCGTCCTCGTCGTGCGAAAGGACGCGGCGGAAAGGGTGTTGTCATCGCTCAAGGACGCCGGTGAAGATGCGCGCGTCATCGGCGACATCGTCAAGGCGTAAGCGATGGCCAAGCTCCGCGTCGGCGTTCTTATTTCCGGTCGCGGCTCCAACATGATGGCGCTGATCGAGGAGTCGAGGCGCGCGGACTATCCTGCTGAAATCGCAGTCGTGATCTCGAATGTCGGCGGCGCCGGCGGCCTCGCCGCCGCTGAAGCCGCGGGCGTCGACGCGATCGTCGTCAATCACAGGGCATTCGGCAAAGGTGTTGAAGGCAAAGCGAATTTTGAATCCGCCCTTACCGCCGAGTTGAAGAAGGCGCGCGTCGACCTTGTCTGCCTTGCCGGTTTCATGCGCCTCCTTTCACCCGAATTCGTCAGGGAATGGCGCGGGCGGCTCGTCAACATCCACCCGTCGCTTCTCCCCGCTTTCAAGGGTCTCGACGTGCACGCCGAAATGCTGCGCGCCGGCGTCAAGATCGCCGGCTGCACCGTTCATTACGTGACT
This sequence comes from uncultured Alphaproteobacteria bacterium, assembly GCA_938003575.1. Taxonomy (GTDB): domain Bacteria; phylum Pseudomonadota; class Alphaproteobacteria; order Caulobacterales; family Parvularculaceae; genus Amphiplicatus. Next base: position 692 of record CALKYG010000112.1, on the reverse strand, counting down.
GAAGAGATGGACGCCGGACCTATCATCGGCCAGGCGGCCGTTCCGGTGCTGCCTGACGACACGCCGGAAACGCTCGCGGCGCGGATCCTTGAAGAGGAGCACAAGCTCTATCCCGAATGCATCCGCCGGATTGCGAACGGCGAGGCGAACATCGGCCCGGACGGCATCGTAAGCCTTCGCGGCGCAAAATCGTTCGGCGCGCTCGCCAATCCCGTCAAATCGCCGCGTCGAACCGCTTCATGAATTCCCGCACGCGCGCGGCGTTCTCGCCGAGGTCGGACCCTCCGACGCGCGATTTCGAGCGAAGATCGACTTTCGTGCGCCCGTCTTCCATCGGCGTCAGGCGCACGATGAAATCATCCTTGAAACCGAACCAGGTCGACGTCGCGACGGCCTCGATCCGCCATCCGCCGCCGGACGCATCGCCTGACGGTCCGTCAGCGATGATTTTCATTCCCATGCCGGTCACCACCTTTTTGGCGGCCGCCGTCGCCGTCTTGAGGTCCGCCTCGGCGAGGATCGGCGCGATATCCGGAAAGGCGAGCCGCTGCGCGTCGGCGACTACGAGACCGTCCGGATCATTGGGCACGGGATCCATGCCGCGATATTCCGCCGGATTTTTTCGCGGCTCGTTCGCCGCCGCGATAATCGCCGGCGGATCTTCAAAATCCGTCGTTATTTCGTGAATGAAC
>CALKYG010000111.1 GCA_938003575.1 uncultured Alphaproteobacteria bacterium | reverse complement strand
GATGATCCGCGCGGCGCGGCCCGATCGCCAAAGGGCCATATTCGCCATTTCGGCACGCACCCGGATTTTCTGAACAGGGGCGCCGCCGGCGCCATCATGCATCGCAGTCTCAGCGAAGCGAGGGCGGCGGGGCTTGCCGAAATGGAATGCCTTTCAAGTCTTGCGGCAGAGGCCTTTTACATGAAGCATGGCTTTGACGCTGTTGCGCCGACGTCTGTGTCGATCGGCGGCGCGTCCTTCGCCTGCATCCTGATGCGAAGGTCACTTTAGGAATGACGAGATGAAACGGTCGCGGCTTTTGGGTTTTGAATGGGATGCAAGCTCCAGCCATTCCCGCGGGCCCGCGCTGGGCCCGACGGTCGTCAAACGTCTTTTGTCCAGCGAAGCGTCGAGCGCGTATTCGATAGATCTCGTCGACATGCGCGAGGCGATCGAAGGCTACGTCATTCCGGAATTGCCGGAAGAGGGCGCCGCCGCACGCGCGATCATTGAAAAAATGGTCGCCGACTGCATCGGCGCCGGATTGACGCCGGTGTCGATCGGCGGCGATCATTCGGTCACCTATCCGATCCTGAAGGCGGTTGCAGCGATCCAAGGTCCTGTGAATGTTCTGCATGTCGATGCGCATCCTGACCTGCATGACGAATTTGAGGGCGACCGGTTCAGTCATGCGTGCCCTTTTGCGCGGTCCCTTGAAGACGGATTGATCGGAAAACTGGTTCAAGTCGGCATTCGCTGTTGGGACCCGCACCAGCAGTCGCAGGCGGAGAAATACGGGGTGACCGTGCTGCGCGCTGATGAAATTGCGCGCATTCCCGACGAAACAGGGTCCGGTCCGGTTTATTTGTCGATCGATCTTGACGGACTCGATCCAGCCTTTGCTCCCGGCGTTTCTCACCCGGAGCCAGGCGGTCTTTCAACGATCGACGTTCTTGCGATGATCCGCCGGATCGAGGGACCGCTCATCGGCGCCGACATTGTGGAGCTCAACCCTGAACGCGACTGGCAGATGACGACGGCGCGCGTCGTGGTTCGGCTTGTCAAGGAATTGGCCGCAAAGATCAGCGCCTGACCGGTTGCGGCGCGCCCGCGACCAGCGAGCGCCAGGCCCATTCAAGCGGACCCGCCCTGAAATGGCGAAGCCATGCGAGGCTGAAAAGCGTCTGCGCCGTCCAGACGGCGATGATAATCGCATAGACGCCGATGCGATCGAATTTCCCGTACAGACCGAAGCCATGCCCGTAGAAGAGCGTCGTCGCAATAATGGTGCCGCCGATATAATGGGTGAATGCAGTCCGTCCGAGCGCTTTCAGGGCCGCAGCGATCCCGCCGAGGGCGCCTGACCGCCAGAGGCCGGCGAACAGAACCGCGTAAGCGACCGCGAGCGTTGGCCGCGCGATCTCTCTCACCGCCTCGGCCGCCGGATTGATGTTCTCGACATAGCCGTGAGCCATGAAGTCGCCGATGGCCGCTGCGCGGGCGGCGATCGCCGCGGCGGCGAGCAGACCGCCAAACAGCATCAGCCTTGCCATCGGCCACCGGTCAGAGAAAAGGCCCGCGCGGTAAAGGGCCATGCCCGCGAACATCATGGCGAGCGCATCGACAATCATTTTTGGAAAAGTCCAGGACGTCAGCGTCTCCCAATACGCGCCGGCCATGTAAGGGAGCAGCGCTGAATATCCGATCTTCGCGCGTTCGTTCAGGTCGGCGACGACCTGCGGCGGCGGCCCTGTCAGCGCCGCGAACTCCTCAATGGTTACAGAACTTGCGCCGGGCGCCGAAGCGGCCTGCGCCAATGCGCGATTTTCAAGGGAGTCAGCGAACTCGATGCCCGCCAGAAGCAGCGTGCAGGCGATGGAGGCCGCAGCGAGCAGCCGCGTCGGCGCATGGCGCAGGGGGAAGATCAGGAAAGCGCAGACGCCGTAAGTGACGAGGATGTCGCCGGGCATGAGCAGCAGGAATCCATGAATGAGGCCGAAACCGATCAGCCAGAGATTGCGACGTGCAAACAGCGCCGCCCGGTCTTCGACGCGCATGAAGAGCAGCATGCTGACGCCGAAGAGCAGAGAGAAGAGTCCGCGCATTGCGCCCTCGACGACAATTTCAGACGTTGCCCACGCTCCGAGATTCACCGGGTCGTCCCCGCCTGCGATCGTCGGGTTCCACATCGAGAAAAAGGGCAGCGCGTGCCCTGTCATGTTGATCCAGAGAATGCCGAGTAAAGCCAAGCCGCGCAGGGCGTCGATCAGATCGACGCGGCCGGTACTGGAAATTGTCGCATCGGGGATCAATCAAAAAGACTCGAAACGGATTCCTCGTTTGCGATCCGCCTGATCGCCTCGGCGAGCAGGCCGCCGATCTCGACGCGCTCGATCTTTTTGCAGCTTTCGATTTCCGGGGTCGATGCGATGGAGTCCGACGTGACCAGGCGCGTCAGCGGATCGGCCTTTGCGATGCGGTCATGCGCGCCGTCTGACAGGACGCCATGAGTGACGTAAGCGGATACGCTTTTCGCGCCCTTGGCCATGATCGCCTCGGCGGCGTTGCAGAGCGTGCCGCCGGAGTCGACGATATCGTCGAACAATATGCAGTGCCGCCCGGCGACATCGCCGATGATGTTCATCACTTCCGAAACGCCGGCATGCTCACGGCGCTTGTCAACGATCGCGAGCGGCCGGTTGTCGAGCCGCTTGGACAGCGACCGCGCGCGCACGACGCCGCCGACATCCGGCGAGACGATCGTAACGTCGTCGATATCTCCCTTGTGCACGGCGCGGATCCGTTCGGCGAAGGCGTTGACCGCAAAGAGGTTGTCTGTCGGGATGTCGAAAAAGCCCTGGATCTGCCCGGCGTGGAGATCAACGGTCAGGACGCGGTCGGCGCCCGCGGTTGTGATGAGGTTTGCGACAAGCTTCGCCGAAATTGGCGTCCTCGGTCCGGCCTTTCGATCCTGTCGGGCGTAACCGAAATAGGGGATGACTGCGGTGATGCGGCTCGCCGACGCGCGGGTCAGCGCGTCAATGATGATGAGGAGCTCCATCAGGTTGTCGTTTGCGGGGTTTGACGTCGATTGTATGACGAACACATCCTCGCCGCGGACGTTTTCCTTGATTTCAACGAAGACTTCGCCGTCCTTGAAGGTCCGGATGTCGGCCGCGGCGAGGGGAGTGGACAGGCGCTTGGCGATATTCTCGCTGAGGCGGCGGTTAGAATTTCCCGAGATCAGCTTCATGCGTCAGCCCTTGATGCCCCGGGCCGCCTTGTGACGGTTTCTTGACGTCCGATCAAGCCCCGGCGTCGCGGTTGAGCGCGATCGCCGAAAGATTGCGCCCGTAATCCGGCTGATGCGCCCGGCGGCCGGCCCGATAGCTGAAATAGCGCTCTGATTCGGCGACGGTGCAAACGGCGGCGTCGTCAATGCGGGCGACCCCGCAGGCCGAAAGTCGGGCGCGTCCAAATCCTACAAGATCGAATTGACGCTTTTCCGGCGACGCGCCCGGCGCGAAGAATTCCTCAGCACCCGGATCTTGCGAGACGAAGGCGTCAAGAACGTCAAGACCCACCTCGAAATTCGGCTGACGCATGCAAGGGCCGACCGCCGCGGCAATATCGCCGGCGCCGGCGCCGATCGAGATCATCGCGCGCACGGTCGCCTCGAGAACGCCGGCAAGCGCGCCGCGCCATCCCGCATGGGCGGCGCCGATGACTTGCGCTTTGCTGTCGACGAACAGGAACGGCATGCAATCGGCGGCGAGAACGCCGAGCGCGACGCCCTTAAGCCTTGTCGCCATGCCGTCCGCCTTTGGGCCTTGCCCGCTCCAGGGTTCGGTGACGATGACGACGTCCGGCGAATGAACCTGATACAAGGTAAGCAAATGCGCGGCGCCGATCGCTTCGCGGCACCGCAGCCGGTTTTCCGCAACATTGGACGGCTCATCGGCCGTGCCGAGACCGGCATTGAGGGATGAATAAAATCCGGTCGACACCCCGCCCGCACGGCCGAAGAACCCGTGCGGCGCGCCGGCCTCGACGAGGAGCGGCGATTTCAAATGAGGCGGCGTCACCGGCGAAACCCTTCAGGATCGGCAAGACCCGGCGCGCTTATGCAGAGGACCTTGAACAGTTCGCCCATCTGCGCCGGCGATGATATCCGATGCGCGCCGGCGAAAAGGTCCGCCGCTTCTTCGGGCGTTTTGCCGGCGGAAAGGCGTTCAAGCCGCATCGCGAGCCCGAGCCGGTCGAGAAACGCGCCCTGCGAAATCGGACCATGCGCGGCGGCGCCGGCGGCGAAAGCCGCGCGCGCGAGGCGCTCGAAGTTGACATGCGCCGTGATGTCCGCGCGGCCGGGCGATGAAAGCGCCGGCCAATAGGCGTGGCCGCGAACGGACTGAAGCGTATCGCCCGCGCCGCCGTGCAGATGGCCGTAATCAATGATGAGCGCGCGGCCGCCATGCTGGACGAGCGTGCGAGCAATCTCGTCCGTCATCGCTTCTGCATTCTCATTGATTTCGAATATCGCGCCTTCGTCGACCGCATCCGGATCCGGCAGCGGCGTTGTCGGAAGGGGCGGCGTCTTGCAAAGCGTAAAGTCGAGCGCCGTCCCGGTCCCGTTGACGCCGACCATGCGCTCGCGCCAACCGGAACCTGAACGCACGAACTGCCGCACCGGCAGGCAGTCAAAGAACTCATTGGCGACGACAAGCGTGGGCGCTTGTGGAATGTCGCTGAAGGCGTCGGCCCAGTCCGTGGCTATTCCGGCGTCCCGAAGGCGGCGCTGCTGCTCATGGCGAAGCCGCCCGCTCGTTTCGACCAGCCAGACATGGGCGGCGTCGAGAAAGGCCGGACGGAGTTTCGCTGCGCGAAGGATGTCCTGCATCAGCACGCCGCGGCCCGGACCGAGTTCAACGAGGTTGAAGGCTTCGGGCGTACCCATGTCGATCCAGGATTGAACGAGCCAGAGGCCGATGAGCTCGCCGAAAATCTGGCTGATTTCCGGCGACGTCGTGAAGTCGCCTTTGGCGCCGATCGGCGTTTGAGAGGTGTAGTAGCCGTCGTGCGGGTGGAGGAGCGCATCCTCCATATAGTCCGCGACCGTGATCGGTCCGCGCGACTTGATAAGCGCGATCAGGCGCTCTTCAAGCGGGGTCGTTTCCGGCGCCGGCGCGTTCCCGTTCATGCCGGTCCGGCGGGCGCGCCTTTGCGGAAAGCACGCCAGATCAGCCAGGCGCCGAGCGCCAGCATGGGCGCTGACAACATCATGCCCATTGTGAGGCCGAGGGGAAAATTCGGCAGAAAAGCATCGGGTTCGCGGAAATTCTCAACGATGATTCGAGCCAGCGCATACCCGGCCAGAAAGACGCCCATCGCGGCGCCGGGGCGCCGGAGCAATCCGAATTTCCGGGTCAGCAGGGCAATCACCGCGAACAGCGCCGCTCCTTCGAGCGCGGCCTCGTAGAGCTGGCTCGGGTGCCGCGGCAGGCCGTAGGGGTCTCCCGGAAACACCATCGCCCATTTGCCGTCCCAGGGCCGGCCGTAAAGTTCCCCGTTCACAAAATTGGCGAGGCGCCCGAAGAATAGGCCGATCGGCGCTGCGCAGGCGAACATGTCCCCTAGCGAAAGGGCGTTCACCTTGAACCGCCGGGCATACCAGAGGCCGGCGGCGGCGACGCCGAGGATGCCGCCGTGGAAAGACATGCCGCCCTTCCACAGCATCAGGAAAGGGGGGATCGGAAGCCAGCCGATGAGCGTCTTGACCAGCCCGTCGCTCATTCCGGCGCCGAGCGGCTCCCATGCGCCGATCAGGAGCGAAGGCTCATAGAAAAGCACATAACCCAGTCTCCCGCCGGCCATGACGCCGATGGCGACCCAGAAAATCACATCATCGAGTTGAGTTTTATTGACGGGCGCGCCGGCCGCCGGCCACAGGGCCGGCTTCCTGATCAGCGAAAGGGCGTACCACCAGCCGACGCCGATCCCGGCGATATAGGCGAGCGAATACCAGCGGATCGGCAGCGGCCCGAGATGGACTGCGATCGGATCGATGGCGGGGTAGGGAACGGTCATCCGGACTCAGAATCGGCGGCTCCGGTTTCCTAGCGCGCTTTTTCGCCGCTGTCGCCTTTGGGCTCGCGATTGACTATCTAGAAAAAAGAAGGAGCCGCCCATGCAGACCCAGAGCCCGATTTTCGATGAAATCGCCAAGCTTATGTCCGAAGCCGCCGGCGCTGTGGACGGCGTGCGCCGTGAAGCGGAAACCGTCGCGCGCGGCCAATTGCAGCGACTCCTGTCGGACATGGATCTCGTGACCCGCGATGAATTCGAGGCCGTGCGCGAAATGGCGATCGTGGCGCGCGCCGAGAATGAGCGCCTGGCGGGTCGGATCGCCGAACTTGAAGCAAAGTTGGGCAAAACGAGTTAGGATTTCCACAGGGGCGAATCATTGCCGCTCCACGGGAATCGCAGCGCTATCGGCTCTCAGCAAACTTGCTCGGAGCCTTATGTCGATCGAACTCCTGAAAGCGCCGACACCGGAGGCCGACCCGCTTGAAGCGCTGGAATCGGTCGCAGACGACATGGCGCTCAGCGTCGAGCGCGTCGAACAGGACGAACTTCACGTTGCGATACCCGGCATGTGGCGGGACGCGGGGTTCTGGTTCACCTGGCGGCCGGAGCTTTCAACACTGCAAATGGGCGCGCCTCTGGACCTCAAGGCGCCCAAAGGGCGTCTCAATGAAGTCGCACGTCTTGTCGCCATGGTGAATGAGCGGCTCTGGATCGGTCACTTCGATTTGTGGTCGGATGATAACTCGATTGTCTTCCGCAACGCCGCCGTCCTGCCGGCGAGCGGCGCGCTTGACCGGGTTCAGGCTGAATGCCTGATCAAGGGCGCCAGAGAGGCGATTGACCGCTTCCTTCCCGCATTCAATTTTCTGATCTGGGGAGGCAAGACGCCTGAAGAAGCGCTCGACGCCTCCTTGTTCGAGACGGCCGGCAACGCCTGACGCATCGACGCGGGGGGCGTCGTTCGCTAGATTCGAGAAATGGCAAGATTGATCTCTGTCGCTCTGATCGGCGCCGGCTCGATGGGCGCGGCGTTGCTTCGCGGCTGGATTGAAAAGGCAGTCATCGATATCCCGCGTTCGGCGGTTTTCGATCCGTCGCCGTCGCCCGTCGCGGCGAGCCTTGCCGAAGACCATGGGCTTGCGGTCAATCCGGCGATCGCAGGCCGCAAATTCGATGCGGTCCTGATCGCCGTGAAGCCTCAGACGGCGGCGGAAGCGGTCCCGCCATTTGAAAAACTGGCGGCTGCGGCGCCGACAATTTCGGTGATGGCCGGGAAAAGCATTGCGTCGATTTCGGAATTGTTGCCTGCGGCTCGTTCGATTATCCGCGCGATGCCCAACCTCCCGGCGGCGGCCGGCGCAGGCGTCACCGGACTTTACGCGCCGCCTGACGTCAGCGACGATGATCGCGCCGCTGCAAATGCATTGATGATCGCTGTCGGCGAAACGGCCTGGGTTGAAAGTGAGCGTGCAATCGACGTTGTGACCGCCGTCTCGGGGAGCGGTCCGGCGTATTTTTTCCTGCTCGGCGAGGCGCTCGCGGAAGCCGCGCGGAACGCCGGCCTTTCGCGCGAAATCGCTGAAAAGCTGGCGCGCGCAACGCTTGAGGGCGCCGGCGCATTTGCGGCGCAGGATCGCCGGACGCTCGTCGAAATGCGCAAAGCGGTAACGTCGCCCGGCGGCACGACCGAAGCGGCGCTGGCGATTCTCGACGGAGACGACAGAATTATCCGCACTGCCATCTTGAAGGCGGTCGAAGCGGCCAGAAAGCGAGCCGCGCAGCTGACTGACTGACTCAGCCGGGCAATTTCAACGTCGCACGCAGACCGCCCATCGGCGATTCGTCGAGAACGACATCGCCGCCGTGGCTGCGCGCAACTTCGCGGACGATTGAAAGCCCAAGCCCGACGCCCTCCTGATGCGAGCGAGCTTCATCGAGCCGGAAAAAGGGTTTGAACACATCACGTCGCCTTTCCTCGGGAATGCCGGGGCCGTCATCGTCGATAACGACCTCGATGAAGGCTCCGCGCCGCCCTACGCTGATCGCCGCCTTGTCAGCGTATTTGAGGCTGTTGCCGACGAGATTGGCGATCGCGCGTTTCAGGGGCGCCCGCCGCCCCTCAAAAGCAAGCGCCGGCAAATTGCCGATTTGAAGGCGGCCGTCGCCGCCAGCGTCTTCCGCAATCTCGCGCACAAGGTCGCTGATATCGAACTGCTCCGGCTCTCCAGTCGACGATATGTCAGAGGCGAACTCGAGATAAGCCTCAATCATCTTCTCCATTTCCGCGACATCGCGCCGAAGCTCCTCTGCGTCCGCATTGTCAGGCAGCATCGCAAGCGCAAGCTTCATGCGCGTCAGCGGCGTTCTGAGATCGTGACTGACGCCGGCGAGCATGGTCGTTCGCTGATCGAGGTGCCTCTTGATCCTCTCGCGCATGGCGATGAACGCGCGGCCGGCGCGGCGCACTTCAGTCGCGCCGGACGGGCGAAAGCCCGGCATGTCGCGGCCGCGGCCGAAGGCTTCGGCGGCTGCGGCGAGGCGCAGGATCGAGCGCACTTGATTGCGCAGGAACACGATGGCGATTGACCCGAGGAGGAGCGACGTGCCGATCAGCCAGAAAACGAAAACCGGGCCCGTCGTCGCAAAGACGCGGTCGCGGAACGGCAGAAAGACGAGCGCGCCGTCGGCCAGCTGAACACGGATCTCAACATAAAACGGCCAGCTTTTGGTGTCGAACCAGAACGGACGATTGAGCTCTTCGGCAAGCTGGCGATGCAAAGTCTTGTTGTAGAGATTGAACGGCGAGAGCTTGTTGCGGGCAGGGATCGAATTCCCGGACTCAAAGCGGGTGGAAATGTCGAGGTCTTCAAGCGCGATCGACTGGATGCGTTCGCGTTCTTCCGGGGAGCCGGCTTCCTCGAACAGACGCGTCAGCAGCGAAATCTGCCCTGCGATATTCGCCGACTGGTTTGCGGTGACGGTGTCCCAATGCCTGTCGAAGAATACGTAGGTGATGACCGACTGCATCAGAAATATCGGCAGGATGACGATCAGCGCGACGCGGCCGTAAAGGCTCTTGGGCATGAATCGCTTGAGCATCAGTCAGGGATCAGCATGTAGCCGACGCCGCGCACGGTCTGCAGGAAGATCGGCGTTTTTGGGTCGTCTTCGATCTTCTTCCTGATGCGCGTGATCTGGACGTCGATTGAACGCTCCATCGGGGTCGCCGTCAGTTCGGCCAGGGCAAGCCTTGAGATCGCCTCGCCCGGCTTTGCAGCAAGAACGCGCAGGAGAGCGAGCTCGCCGGCGGTCAGCTTGATCAGTTCGCCGGCGCGCCTCAATTCGCCGCGGCCCGGCTCGAACGTCGTATCGCCGAATGTCAGCACCTGCCTGTCGCGGGCGATAGGACGGGAACGGCGCAGGAGCGCGCCGATCCGCAGGAGGAGCTCACGGGGTTCGAACGGCTTTGAAAGGTAATCGTCGGCGCCGCGCTCGAGACCTTCAATTCTGTCCTCGGGGAGCCCGCGCGCGGTCAACAGCAGAATCGGAACATTGGACGCGGCCCGGACTTTCTCGGTGAGGTCGAAGCCGGAGACCCCGGGCATCATGACGTCGATGATCAGGAGATCGAAATCGACGGAGCCGAGCAGGGTGCGCGCCTCAGCGGCATTCCTTGCGGTCGACACGCGCAGCCCGTTTTCAGACAGATACCGCTTCAAGAGCGCGCGAATCCTGTCGTCGTCGTCAACGACGAGAATATGCGGCGCCTGCTCTCCCACGATATTCGACATCTCCAGCGCCTTTTGACGTCAGCCGGGCCGGCTTCGCAAGAGCCTGACCGCCTTCGATGCATAATCGGCGCCCGTTACAACCGTCAGGAGCGCGGCGGCCCAGAACAGAAGGCTCGCGATCGGCATCAGCCGTTCGCCGGCCAGTCCCGCAGGCGAAGCCGCGAGCAGCAAGCCGACTGAAAGAAGCTGCGCCGACGTTTTCATTTTGGCGAGCCCGGTTACGGCGAGCGTTTCGCCGTATTTCCCGAGGGACTCACGCAATCCCCCGATGAGGATCTCGCGAAGGAGAATGGCGAGCGCCGCGATGACGCCGAAATCGCGGATGACGCCGTTGCGGACGAGAAGGAGGAGCGCCGCTGAGATCAGCAATTTGTCCGCCAGCGGATCGAGCGCTGCGCCAAGCGCGGACGTCTCTCCCCGCGACCGCGCCAGGCGTCCATCAAGGAAATCCGTCGCGGCGGCGAGCGCAAAAATGACGAACGCGGCGGATTGCGCCCACGCTTCGTTGATAAAAAACATCGCGGCGAACGGGACGATCAGAAGGATGCGGGCAAGGGTCAGGATGTTGGCCATCCGCCGATCCTAGCCCGGTTCGGCGCAGGGCATCAGCCCTTTTCGCGGCCGTCGCCCCAGATCTTCTCCCACCATTTTTCCTTCGGCGGGGAAGTGAACGCCTGCCCCGCGTCTTTCATTTTTGCGCGGATGTCGTCGATATCCCATCCGGTGAGATTGGCGAGCGTTTGGGCTTCCCGCTCATACCGCTGCGGGAGGCTTGCGCGGTAATCCTTCGCGGCGTCGCATTTGGCGTCGCCCTTGTAAGGGTGGCGCAGGACATAGCGGCCCTGGAAGTTTTCCCGCTCTCCCGTCGTCTTGAACAGCAGGTCTTCGGGGAAATGCGCGGCGTCATAGCTGACATGGAGGCGCGTGACGAAGACGTCCTGCGGTCCGCCGGAGGGGACGGGCCGGCGCCGGGTGATCGACTGTCCGCCGTCGCCGCCCTCGAGCCAGTAAACGCCGAGTTCGCGAAGCTCATCGGCAGTCATCGGATCAGCGGCGCAGGGGTCGCACCAGTTCATGTCCCACGCATACTCGAGAAAGACCGCGTTTTCCGATTCGCGCTCGACCTGTTCGGCGAACATCGCCTTGTAGAACTCGCCGAACTCGTTCTTCAGATAAACGGGCACATCCATGCCCGTCGGCAGTTTCACGGTGCGATAGTTCGTAGTCTCGACGCGGCCGTTCCGGGTGAGCGCGAATATAAACAATTCCTGTTTCCCAGCCGCATTCACAGTGCCGAGCCTGATCGGCAGAGCGAATTTCGGCGATTCAAAGGCGATCTGCAGCGGACGGAGATATTTGAGGCCGGTTTTCGCCTGCTCCTTGAGGTTCACTTTCGCGACAAAGAACTTCGTTCCCTGCTTGATGTAGCTGCCGAGCGTCGCTTCGGCCCCCTCCGGCAGCCTGTATCCGTTCTCAAATAGCCACGTCGCAAGTCCGCCGGATTCTTTCGCCGACAGGATCTGGATATCATATTCGCCGACTGTGTACTCGGCTTCGACAGTCACGCCGAGCGAATCCTTTTTGCGGCGCAGGGCTGCGCCGTCGCTGGCGGCCGCAGCTGAGGGCCTCGCCATCTCATAGACGACCGGCTGACATGGATCCTCGTCAAAATATTCAACGAGGCGAGGCGCCGTATAGGCGTCAAGATGATCGACGATCGCGTTGTCGGTTACGTGAATCTGCCCCTCTTCAAGGACGACCGGAACAGGCACCACCATCGCAAACTCTTTTGGCGATCCCTGATAGTCATTGGACATTGTTATGACGGTGCGGTTGCCGTCGCGCATGATGGCGACTTTGGACGCCTTGTTGAAAAGCTTGGTGTCCGCCTTCGCGACGTAGAACCCGCAAAATGCGACGGCCCCGCCGGCGGCCGTGAGGGCGGCGAGGGCGGATGCGGCGGCGAGCAGCGATTTTCTCAGAGGGCGTTTCATCTTGATCGTCTCCTTCGTCTGGTCATTCAGCGGGCGCCGCCCGGTTCGACCGTTTGCGGATGAATTCGTCGGTTCCGTGCGGATCGATCCGCCGGCGCCTGCGGGCCTGGTCTGTGGCGTCGAGCGCAGGCCGCGCCAGGCAAGCGATCGCGAGCGCGGAAAAGAGCCCGTCGGATTGATGGAAATGATAGATCAGGACATAGGCGAGGGCCGCCGTCGCGGTTGTGAAAATCGCCCGCGAGATGAGTCCGTCCGGCGTCGTTTTCGGATCCGAAATCATGAAGAACGCGAACAGGATCAGCGCGCCGTTCTGCAATCTGTTGAGCGGGATGGACAGAGGATCGCCCAGCCACAGCGCGCGCGCGATGATCATCGCCGAGAACGCTGCGAGAAACACCAGCGGCGTGTCGAGCCGCGAAGCGCGGCAGGTGACAAAGGAACCGGCGCCGGCCATCAGCGCCGCGAGCCAGAGCGCCGTTCCCCATTGGCCGGGCGTCGTCCACGCGGCGTCCGTCGCAAGCGTCGTTGCGACGATGCCGATATTCGCCGGATTGAAGAGGTGCTTGCCGCCGGCGCGGATCAGAAATTTTGACGCAATCGCTATAAACGCGGCCGCCGCCAGCGGCCATAATTCGTTTGCGCGCAGGAGAAGGGTCAGCGACAGGGACGTGATGAGCGCGCTTTTCGCCTCGAAACGGATAGAGAGAACCGAAGACATCGCCCATTGAGTGGCGATCGCCGAAACGAAGATTGTCGCCATTTCGAGCGGAGCGATGGAAAACGCGCGTTGAGAGAGACCGAATGCAAGCAGGGCGCTCAGCGATGCGATCTGGAACCAGCGCGGGTCGGCGCGCCTCGGCTCTTTCGCCGCAGCAAGCTCTGCAAAAGCAACCCTGTCCGGCAGCACTGTCGCTCCCCTTGCCGCGCCGATCCGCCCGACGCGAACCAGAGCCGCAAATCGGGGCGGAATAGGGGCGGGGCGTGGGAGCTTTCGCGGCGGGCCACTTGCGGTTGAACAACAGACTGCGTCAAAGGGAGGGCCCGGTTATTCCGGCGAGCCTGCGCCGAAATCTAGGCCGTACCGTAGATCCGGTCGCCCGCGTCGCCGAGCCCTGGAAGAATGTAGCCTTTTTCGTTCAATTCCCGGTCGACTGCGGCCGTAAAGACCGGGACGTCGGGATGCGCGGCTTCGAAGGCGGCGACGCCTTCAGGCGCAGCAAGCAGGCACATGAACTTGATACGATGCGCGCCCGCCTTCTTCAGCAATTTCACAGCCGCGATAGAAGAGTTTCCGGTGGCCAGCATCGGGTCTACGACGATGACGTCGCGTTCCGCGATCGCTTCGGGAAGCTTCAGGTAATACTGCACGGGCTCCAGCGTCTCATGGTCGCGATAAAGGCCGATATGGCCGACGCGCGCGTCCGGTACGAGATCGAGCATGCCTTCAAGCAGGCCGTTCCCCGCCCTCAGGATCGACACAAAACACAGGCGCCGCCCTTCCAGCCAGGGAAACTCTCCTCTTTCGAGGGGTGTTTCAATCTCACGCTTTCCGAGCTCAAGATCCTTGGTGACTTCGTAGGCGATGAGAAACGACACTTCGCGCAGAGTTTCGCGAAAGAGCGCGTTGTCCGTCGATTTCTCGCGCATCAAGGTCAGTTTGTGCTGAACGAGCGGGTGGGATACGATGGCGACCATAAGGATGAAGGCTCTGTGCTGTCGGTTGTAGTTTGAGCGGCGCACGCCGGTTTGTTCGATCTGGTCCCCATTCCTACTAGCTATGCCCCGCAATCCACAACCTATGCTGACAGACTGGGATCTCCGCTTCGCCGAACTCGCCTTCATGGAGGCCAAGAAGAGCGCCGACAATGGCGGTCTGCCCATAGGGTCGGTCCTTGCGATGGGCGAACGGCTGATTGCTTCCGGCCATAATCAACGCGTGCAGCGGGGCGACCCGATCGCCCATGGCGAGATGGACTGTTTGAGGAAGGCGGGCCGCCAGAAATCCTACAAGGGGATGACCCTTTATACGTCCTTGTCGCCCTGCATGATGTGCGCCGGCACGATTGTTCAGTTCAAGATCGGGCGGGTGGTCGTCAACGACACGGAGAACTTCGGCGGCAACGAGGACTTTCTTCGCGCCAACGGCGTCGAGGTGATCGACCTTCAGCATCCGGATTCGATCGCGCTCATGGCGAAATTCATCGCGGCCAATCCGGACCTCTGGAACGAAGACATCGCGGAAGAGTGACGCGGCGCAAGGGCGAGGCCGGGGGTGGGCGAGGCGGGCCTGTTCATGAAAGCGCCTTTGCGACGGCGGCCGGAAAGGGCGGGGCCCGCGGCGGAGCGGGCCTTCATTGACATTTAACCCGGGCCCCCTCATATGACCGCCAACGTCTGCGCCCTTCCGGGCTGCATGATGAGGGCGGCGTGAAGCGCTGCGGGGAGAAATCCCGACATTGAGCCCTCTTCTTCAGACCCGACCTTTCCCTACGCCCTGAGTCACGCGGGTCGTTTCACCCGGACCGATCCGTCCCGCGCGCTGCGCGTCCGGCGGCGCGGCCGAAACTATTGGATTTGATCTTGACTGTCTTTTCGACACTGAACCTCGCCGAGCCGATCGCCAGAGCCGTCGCCGCCGAGGGTTATACGACGCCGACCCCGATCCAGCTCCAGGCGATACCGCCGGTGCTGGCCGGCAAGGACCTGCTGGGCATCGCCCAAACCGGAACGGGAAAAACCGCGGCGTTTGCGCTTCCGGTTCTGGACCGGCTGGCGCGCAACAAGGCGCCCCTGAGGCCGAAATCGCCGCGCGTCGTCGTGCTCGCTCCCACCCGCGAGCTCGCCTCGCAGATCGCCGCATCGTTCTTCGCCTATGGACGTTTCATAAAGGTCACGGTTGCGACAGTGTTCGGCGGCGTGCCGATCAACCGGCAGATCCGCGACCTTCATCGCGGCGTCGACGTGCTCGTTGCGACGCCGGGCCGTCTCATTGATCTCATCGACCGCAAGGCGGTCATGCTCAACAATGTCGAAGTCGCGGTCCTCGACGAGGCGGACCAGATGCTCGATCTCGGCTTCATTCACGCCTTGCGCACGATCATGCCGCTCATGCCGAAGTCGCGGCAGACGCTGCTCTTCTCGGCGACAATGCCGAAGGCGATCGCATCGCTCGCCGCAGACTATCAGCACCAGCCGGTAAGGGTCGAAGTCGCGCCGGTCGCGACGACCGCCGAGCGCGTCGAGCAGTTCGCGACTTTTGTGAAAGCGGCTGACAAGCAGGCGTTGCTGACGCTGACCCTTCAGGACAGTTCGGTCGGCCGCGTCCTTGTCTTTACGCGCACGAAGCATGGCGCCGACCGCGTTGTCCGAAATCTCGACAAAGCGGGGATTCGCGCCGCCGCAATCCACGGCAACAAGAGCCAGCCTCAACGC
This sequence comes from uncultured Alphaproteobacteria bacterium, assembly GCA_938003575.1. Lineage (GTDB taxonomy): Bacteria > Pseudomonadota > Alphaproteobacteria > Caulobacterales > Parvularculaceae > Amphiplicatus. Next base: position 3,501 of record CALKYG010000111.1, on the reverse strand, counting down.
GAAAAGGCGCTCGAGGCGTTTCGCGCCGGCCGCACGAAAGTTCTCGTCGCGACCGACATCGCCGCGCGCGGTCTCGACATCGACAGCGTCTCGCATGTCGTCAATTTCGAATTGCCAAACGTGCCGGAGCAATATGTCCACCGAATCGGCCGCACCGCGCGGGCCGGCGCCGACGGGGTTGCAATTTCCTTCGTCAGCGGCGACGAGCGCGCGTATTTGCGCGACATTGAACGCCTGACGCGCCAGCGGGTTGCGATTGCGCCGCTGCCGGAAGGCTTTGCCCCGGAACCCGCGCCGCAGGACCGTCAACAACCCGCGCAGCGAAAGCCCCACCGCGGACAGGGCGAGCGTAACGAGAACCGCGGCCGAAAGGGCGATGTCCGCGTGAGGGCTGAACGCGAAGCGCGTCAACCGGGCGGCGACAAGCCGAATTTCAAAAAGCGCCGCCCGCGCCGCCGTTCGCGCGGCCCGCAGGGGCCCGCCGCCAACGCGGCCTAGCCGTTGTTGAAATAATCGTAGATCCGTTGCGCGAGGGCTTCTGAGACGCCCTCGACCGCAATCAGGTCTTCCGGCTTGGCGCGCGCCACCTCCTTCGCTGATCCGAAGTGATTGAGGAGCGCGCGTTTCTTTGACGGGCCGACGCCCGGAATTTCATCGATCGGATTGGCGCCGAGCGACTTTTTCCGTTTGGCGCGATGCGCGCCGATGGCGAAACGATGAGCCTCGTCCCGAAGGCGCTGAATAAAAAAGAGCGCGGGATCGCGAGGCGGCAATATGAACGGCTCCCGGCCCGGCATGACGACCTGCTCGCCGACGGCGCCCATCGTCCGGTCGACGCGCTTTTCACCAGCCTCATTTTCACGGCGCGGTTTTGCGACGCCGATAATCGCGACGCCTTCGCTCGCCGGGTCGAGCCCAAGGTCGTCGAAAACGCTCATTGCGGCGGAGAGCTGTCCTTTGCCGCCGTCGATAATGACGAGATCGGGACGGGTTTCTTCATCGGCTTCCTTCACCATGCGAGAAAAACGGCGCGTCAGGACTTCGCGCATCATCGCGTAGTCATCGCCCGGCGCAAGGTCCGACGATTTGATGTTGTATTTTCGATATTGTTTTTTCTCAAAGCCGTCGGGACCGGCGACCACCATCGCGCCGACGGCGTTGGCCCCGGAGATATGCGAGTTGTCAAAGACCTCAATCCGGCGCGGCGCGCTTTCAAGCCCGAGAACTTCCGCTAACCGCATAAGCGCCTTCTGCTGGCTGGCGCTTTCCGCCATTCGCCGCGACAGCGCCTCGCGCGCGTTCATGATCGCCTGATCCATGATCGCGCGTTTCTCGCCACGTTGAGGCGTCGTGACCGTCACCTTGCGCGCGGCGCGCAGGGTAAGTGCCTCAGCGAGAAGGTCTGACTGGTCCGGCGTTTCATTGGTCAGGATCAATGAAGGCGGATCCCTGCCGTCGTAAAACTGGGCCATGAAAGCGGAGAGAATCGCCGGCGGCTCATCTTCCTTGTCGTGTTTTGGAAAGAACGCGTGGTTGCCCCAGTTCTGTCCTGCGCGAAAAAAGAAAACCTGCACGCAGGATTGTCCGCCGTCGGAATGGATTGCGAAGACGTCCGCCTCGGCGACGCCGTCGGCGTTGATGTCCTGCGATCCCTGAACGTAAGTGAGGGCGCGAATACGGTCGCGCAGCCTCGCGGCCTGTTCGAAATCCAGCGCCGCCGCTGATTTTTCCATTTCCGCCGAGAGCTGTCGCTGCACGGCGACCGAATCGCCGTCGAGAAACTTTTTGGCTTCCGCGACGAGCTCCGCATATTCTTCCGCTGAAACCAGCCCGACGCACGGCGCGGCGCACCGCTTGATCTGGTGAAGCAGGCAGGGCCGGGTCCTGTTGTCATAAACGCTGTCGGAGCAAGAGCGCAGCAGGAACGCCTTTTGAAGCGTGTTGAGGGTCTTGTTGACCGCCGTCGCCGAGGCGAACGGCCCGTAATAGGAACCTTTTCTCTTTCGCGCCCCGCGGTGTTTGAGGATCTGAGGCGCATCATGGTCTTCGGCGATCAGTATGTATGGAAACGACTTGTCGTCGCGGAGAATGACGTTATAGCGCGGCTTGAGCTGCTTGATGAGATTGGCTTCGAGCAGCAGCGCTTCGGTTTCCGTCGCGGTCACGACGAATTCCATTTTCCGCGTCTCGGAAATCATCCGCATGATGCGGTTCGAATGGCCGCCGGATTTGGCGTAGGATGAAACGCGGCTTTTGAGATTCTTCGCCTTGCCGACATAAAGGACGTCGCCATCCCCGTTCATCATGCGGTAGACGCCGGGCTTCAGCGGCAGACGGGCCGCCTCGTCGGCGATCAGCGCTGCGCCGTGATCATGGTGAACGGGAGCTTGCGGGTCTTCAGACATTCCTTGGCCGTTCGTTAAGGCGTCGTTATCTTCGCAGGCCATAGCGTGATCCGGTAACGCGGGGGCGCATGCGGGTCAAACCATGGCCGACAAGGAAGAGTTGAGGGGCGCAATCGGGGCGTTTTTGCTGTTCATTGCGGTGGCGGCGGCGGGCGCCGTCACGGCTTATGCCGCTGTGGAGGACTTTGCGCGCGCCCGGGCGAGCCTGTCCTGGCCGGAAGCGCAAGGGGTCATTCTCAGCCGCGCCGCTGATGACGATCATGTCCGCTATGCCTGGTTTGACGGGGAAGAAAGCCATACCGGGGAGCGGGTGAGGTTCTGGACGCGAGCGCTTCACCCTTCCGGCGCATCCTACGAGCCCGGAAAAACGGTCGTCGTCCGCTTTTCTCCTGAAAACGGCGCCGTCGCCGTGCTCGAACCGGGCGGATCGGCCGCGGTTTTCTCGATCATGCTCGCGTTCGGCGGATTTCTGGTTTTCCTCGGTCTTGCGGGGATCGTGCGGCTCACCATGAATCTCGACGGACTGACCCCGACTCAGGACGACGACCAGTCATCCCCGGGCGTAATAGGCGACGCGCTCGTTGAGCGTCGGTCGCGTGAGTTCGACCTTGTAGAGCGCCGGCGCGTCAACGGCCGCCGCACGGAATATCCAGGCGGCGGTGTTTTCGAGAGTCGGACGCTCGAGCCCGGGAATCGCATTTAAGAGACGGTGGTCGAGACGGGCGCGCAGCCCGTCGCAGATCTCGCGCAGCCTTGCAAAATCGATGATCCACCCTTCCGGCGCGAGCCGCTCGGCGCGCAGCGTCAGCGTCACGACGAAGGAGTGGCCGTGTATCCGCGAATAGGGGTGGTCGCTCTCGCCGCTGACGTTCTCCGCGAGATCGTGCGCCGCCTCAAAAGTGAACTGATAGCTTTGTTCGTACACGAAATGAAACCTTTAACAGAACGCCCTCGTCAAACCAGCTCATTTCGCAGCCGACCGACAGGGCGTCGGCATATACATTCGTTTTTTCCGACCGTACGATGGCGCCTCTTGCGCCGCCCTTGCGGCAGATATCGAGAATAGCCTCGCAAAGGGTCTCCTGAAGATTGATAT
>CALKYG010000110.1 GCA_938003575.1 uncultured Alphaproteobacteria bacterium | reverse complement strand
GCCGCGGCGAAAAATACGCCCCCTCCCAGATCTCCGCCTTCATTCTGCAGAAAATGAAGGAAACCGCGGAAGATTATCTGGGCGAGCCGGTGACGCAGGCCGTCATCACGGTTCCCGCTTATTTCAACGATGCGCAGCGGCAGGCGACGAAAGACGCCGGCAAGATCGCCGGCCTTGAAGTTCTCCGCATCATCAACGAGCCGACGGCGGCCGCGCTCGCCTATGGACTTGAAAAGAAGGACGGCAAGAAGATCGCGGTCTACGACCTCGGCGGCGGCACCTTCGACATTTCGATCCTTGAAATCGGCGACGGCGTTTTCGAAGTCCTGGCGACGAACGGGGACACGTTCCTCGGCGGCGAGGATTTCGACATGCGCGTCGTCGATTACCTTGCGGACGAATTCAAGAAGGACCAGGGAATTGATCTTCGCAAGGACAAACTTGCGCTTCAACGATTGAAGGAGGAAGCCGAGAAAGCGAAGAAGGAGCTATCGACGACGACGCAATACGAGGTGAACCTTCCCTTCATTACGGCGGACGCGTCGGGTCCGAAGCACCTCAACATGAAGCTCTCGCGCGCCAAGCTTGAGAGCCTCGTCGAGGACCTTATCAAGCGCACCGTCGACCCCTGCAAGGCGGCGCTGAAAGACGCCGGGCTTTCGGCGGGCGACATCGACGAGGTTATCCTCGTCGGCGGCATGACCCGCATGCCGAAAGTGCAGGAAACCGTGAAGCAGTTCTTCGGCAAGGAACCGCACAAGGGCGTGAACCCGGATGAAGTCGTCGCGCTCGGCGCGGCCATTCAGGCGGGCGTGCTGCAAGGCGATGTCAAGGATGTCCTTCTTCTCGACGTGACGCCGCTGTCGCTCGGCATCGAAACGCTGGGCGGCGTCTTCACGCGCCTGATTGAGCGCAATACGACGATCCCGACGAAGAAGTCGCAGACCTTCTCGACTGCTGAAGACAATCAATCGGCGGTGACGATTCGCGTCTTTCAGGGTGAGCGCGAAATGGCGGCCGACAACAAGCTCCTGGGCCAATTTGATCTCGTAGGCATTCCGCCGGCGCCGCGCGGCATCCCGCAGATCGAAGTCACTTTCGACATCGACGCGAACGGCATCGTGCATGTGTCGGCGAAGGATAAGGCGACCAACAAGGAGCAGTCGATCCGGATCCAGGCGTCCGGCGGTCTTTCGGACGCTGATATCGAGAATATGGTGAAGGACGCGGAAAGCCACGCTGAGGAAGACAAGAAGCGCCGCAACCGCGTCGAGGCGAAGAACCGCGGCGAAAGCGCCATTCATCAGACCGAGAAGGCGCTGAAGGATTACGGCGACAAGATTTCGGCTGACGAGAAGAAAGCGATAGAGGACGCGATCGCATCCTTGCGCAAGACGCTGGAAGACGAGAGCGCCGATGCGGAAAAAATCGCCGCCGAAACGCAATCGATGCTGACAGCGTCGATGAAGCTCGGTGAGGCGATGTACAAGGACCAGGCGGGCGCCGCCGGCGCGGGCGAGGGGACCGAAGCCGCAGGCGACGACAAGGTCGTCGACGCCGATTTTGAGGAAGTCGACGGCGACAAGAAAGAGTAGGAAAAGTCAGGCGGCGCCCATAGGCGCCGCCTCTCCGTTCGTTCCCGTGTGGGGGGGGGGATCCGTGTCGAGCGGACTCCCGTCCGCAGGGGAAATGACCGGCGAGAGGGGCGATACGGGCCTTTATGGCGCAGGATTTTTATTCAGTGCTCGGTGTGGATCGCGGCGCCGATGCGGCCGCGATCAAATCCGCCTTTCGAAGGGCGGCGATGAAATATCATCCCGACCGCAATCAGGGCGATACGGCGGCCGAACAGAAGTTCAAGGAAGTGAACGAGGCTTACGAATGCCTCTCCGATCCGCAAAAGCGAGCGGCCTATGACCGCTATGGTCACGCCGCATTCAAGAATGGCGGCGGCGCAGGCGCCAACGGTTTTCATGGAGGCTTCGACGCCTCGGCCTTCTCCGACGTTTTTGAAGATCTGTTCAGCGATATCATGGGCGCGCGTGGCGCGCGGGCGCGCGGGCCCGGGCGCGGCGCC
>CALKYG010000109.1 GCA_938003575.1 uncultured Alphaproteobacteria bacterium | reverse complement strand
CGCGCGCGAGCGCGTCTTCAATCAGTTTCGCGGTTGCTGTCGCTCCATATATCTTCGTAAATGGTCCCATCCGCGGACCTTCGGTCTGGCCGAACACGACTTCATAGATCGTTGCGAACCAGTCGCGTAGATTTTTCTCGTAACCATTTGACTTACCTATATCAAAGGCCGCTGAGTGATAGGCGTCTTCGTCAGCGCCGTCACCAATTTCGCGCAGCTTCGCCGCCAGCATCGACAGAGCCGTGCGTTCCTGTTCCGTAGGTGCGCGATACTGCTTTTTGGTTTTGACGAAATCGTTGTAAAAGCGAGCTGCGTAAAGGGCCAGTTTGTCTGCGGCTGCAAGCTCCTCGGGCGCCGCATTCGGGCGATATTTGCGGACGAAGCCCTTGAGCACTTCCGGTTCGCCGCCGACGGCGTTGACAAGCGTCAGCAGCATGGCGAACGAAACCGGCGGCGTCGCGGTCGGCGGCTCACCTTCATGAATATGCCAAGCGGGATTATCGAGCGCCTTGGCGCCCTCTTGCAACGGGTATTTCTCTACGTGCTGCCAGTATTCGTCAAGCGTTTTGGGGATGACGTCAAAATATAGCTTTTTAGCGGATTTCGGATTCTGGAACATGAAGAGCGACAAGCTTTCGGGCGAGGCGTAAGTCAGCCATTCCTCGATAGAGATGCCGTTGCCTTTCGTCTTCGAGATTTTCTTTCCTTCTTCATCGACGAAAAGCTGATAGTTGAAACCGGCGGGCGGCTCGCCGCCGAGGGCCTTAACAATGCGGTTGGACAATCGCACGGATTCAGTCAGGTCCTCTCCCGCCATTTCATAGTCGACGCCGAGCGCGAACCATCGCCCAGCCCAGTCCGCCTTCCACTGCAGCTTGGTGTTGCCGCCGCCGACCGGCATTTTCACTTTCGATCCGTCTTCATCCTCAAAAACGATCTCGCCTTTTTTCGCGTCGATTTCGAGCATCGGAACATAGAGAACCCGTCCCGTCGTCGGTGAAATCGGCAGTATTGGCGAATAGGTCTCACGGCGCTCGTCCCCGAGCGAGGGAAGTATAATCTCCATTACGGCGTCGAAGCGCTCAAGAACGCGAACAAGAGTCGCGTCGAACATGCCGGACCTGTAACAGTCTGTCGATGAAAGGAACTCGTAGTCGAAACCAAACTCGTCGAGGAAGGCGCGGAGCCGCGCGTTGTTATGATGGGCGAATGAGGGGTGCGAACCCCATGGGTCCGGCACGGCGGTAAGCGGCTTCTGCAAATACTGCGCAAGCAGCTCCTGATTCGGCAGGTGCGGCGGAACTTTTCGCATGCCGTCCATGTCGTCGGAAAATGAAATTAGACGCGTCTTACGACCTGTCATCAATTCGAAGGCGCGACGCACCATCGTTGTGCGGGCAACCTCGCCGAACGTCCCGATATGCGGCGGACCTGACGGGCCGTAGCCGGTCTCGAAAATGACGACGCCGTCCTGGCCGATTCGCTTAAGCCGCGCGTCAAGCTTTCTAGCCTCGTCAAACGGCCAGGCCTTGGCGGCGGCGATGTCGTCGGCTGTGAAGGTTCGGGCGGTCATAGAGGGTCTGCGTTGGTTGCGGCAAGCTGAACCCTCTAATGCTTTTTTTGCGGAATGGAACCGTCTCCGGCGGGAATTCGCCGCGCTACGGCAGGTTGCGGGCGCTTCGCACCGCCGCTAGGTTGCGCCGACAACCACCCAAATAAGCGAAGGAATTATTCATGGCTGACGCCGCTCCGAAACTGACGCCTCAGGAGGCCGTCATCTATCTCATGGTGATGGCGTCTGCGTCCGACGGCCGTATGTCAGAGCGCGAATTGCGCTCGATCGGGCGCGTCGTCCGTTCGTTTCCGCTCTTTTCCGAGGCGGACGAGGAAAATCTCGTTGATATGTCGGAAGCCTGTGGTGCGCTGATGTCGTCAGAAGGCGGCCTTCACAAGGTGCTAACGGCAGCTTCGGCCGCGCTTCCCGGTCATCTCGGAGAGACCGCCTACGCCGCCGTCGTCGACGTGATCACGGCGGATGAGAATCTCGATATGACGGAAATCCGTGTTCTCGAGTTGATCCGCAATACGCTGAATGTCGACGATGACGGCGCGGCGGCGATCGAGCGCGCCGCGCGCGCTCGACACATGACGGTCGCTGGCGATTAGCGTCTAGCTGTTGGCGCGATGGATGCTATCGAGAACCGGATTGCCGATTTCAGAGACCCAGCTGTCGACGAGGCCTGCTGCACATTCCTCACGCGCGCGGCGCAGATAATTGTCTCCGGCGTCGCACTTGCTGTTCGCGCGCGACTCCATGCGGGCATAGACGGCAGCTGCACCCTCAGGCGTTGAAAGTTCAGAAGCGTTAAGACGGAAATCCGTTGGAATCCCTTTGGCTTCGGCTGCAGTTCCAATGAACGCGACAGCTAGCGCCGCGGCGATGATCGATTTCATGGCTGTTTCTCCTGTGATGTTGCGCGTCACTCCGGGAAGCGGGATGCCGCCGGCGCGCTTTCGTCGCGCTTCTACGTCGCGACGAGTGAAGCATACCGCAGACGGAGTTTCATGAAAGGCCGTTTGTCGAACGCTTCTATCGTTTCGCCGCAAAAAGTTGCATAGTCGGAATGAGACCAAACAGCGTTTGTCCGGCGAATCCCAGAATTCCAGCTGGAGCAGCCAACGCATCAACGTATGCGGAGAACGCTCTGCCGAATGCGATGGAGGAAAGCGCAATTTCCGCCGCGGTCAGGAGCGCGAATGCCGCAGCTCCCATCGCGAGGCGCGCACTGACGCCTCCGTCGACGCCGAGGCGGCGGACCGCGAAGCCGCAAGCCGCCCACGAAATCCAGAGCATAAAGGGCAGTTCGGCTGTAACGGCCGCGACTTCGCCTATCTGGGGTTCGAGGAAAAGCGTACGAATCGCGCCCAGCACGAAGCCTCCCGCAAAGACGACCAGAAAATAGAGAAAGCCGGCGATCAGCACCCGGCGCATCGATAGATCCCTTCAGTCCACTTTCACATTAGCATGAAATAACAAACGCCTGCGACAACGAAAGCGACGATGACATTCAGTACGAACCCTTCGCGCGCCATCTGGCGTATCGAGATGTGTTCAGTGGCATAGATGATCGCATTCGGCGCCGTCGCAACCGGCAGCATGAAGGCGCAGGAGCAGGAAACAACAGCTGGTATCATGAGCAGGTCGGGCGCAATCCCGGCGCCGGCGGCGACTGCTGCGAGGACCGGCATCAACAGGTTCGCGGTCGCAGTGTTCGATGTGATCTCGGTGAGGAATGTCACGGCCAAGCAAATACCGAGCATCATCATAAAGACCGGCAGCATCGCGACGCCGGCAAGGCTCTCGCCAATCAGACTATCGAGCCCGCTTGCGCGGAATGCTGCAGCAATGCAGATGCCGCCCGCAAAGAGAAGGAGCATTCCCCAGGGTATGTCGCCCGCTGATCTCCAATCGAGCAGCGCGCCGCCCTTGCCGTTCGGGATGAGAAACATCGCGACTACGGCGCCGACCGCAACAGTTGCATCGCCTGCGCTCTTCAATCCAAACAGACTGCTCCACCCACCGAATGGTTCGGTGCGCGTGATCCAGAAAAACATCGCGGCGGCGAACACCATCAGCACGCGCGCCTCTTCCGTGCGCCAGGGACCCGTTGTAGGAAGTTTTGGCGCCGCCACACCCTTGAGGTTGCGCGTTAGCCACAAGCCCATCATTGGAACGCCAATCACGACAATCGGCACGCCCGTCTTCATCCATCGCAGGAATGAATATTCTTCACCAGTAGCCTTCTCGTAGGCGTCTGCAAAAATGAGATTTGGCGGCGTGCCGATCAGCGTCCCGGTTCCTCCGAGCGAGGAAGCATAAGCGATGCCGAGAAGGAGCGGTGCGGCGAGTTTCGTATCCGGTCGCCGAGAAAGGATCGCGAGCGCCATTGCCGAAAGCATAAGGGCCGTCGCGGAATTCGATATCCACATCGAAAGAACGGCTGCCGCCAACATGAACCCGAATATGAGGCTACGTCCGGACGATCCGACTAGGCGAACCATGTAAATCGCGAGTCGTTCATGTGCGCCCGACCGCTCAAGGCTTTTCGAGAGCATGAACGACGCCATCAGCAGGATAATAACGTAGGAGCCGAGCGCTTCGGCGGCATCTGTCTCATCTAGGATCCCAGCGAGCGGAAAGGCGAGAAACGGGATAAGAGAGGCGGCCGGAATCGGGATTGCCTCGGTCATCCAGAATGCCGCAGTCAGCGCCGTGATGGCGATCGTCAGAACTATTGGTTCATCAAGCCCGGCGAGTTCCGCCGCCGCGCCGCATGCGGCGCTGAACGCAACGCCGCCGACAATTCGTATATGCTTCATGAGGCGTGATTTAGAGACGATTGCGCGAGGCTGTCCAGCTAAGCCGCAGCTCGTCGACCCAAACGCTGGAAATCGGCGCGTAGTCACGAGCCGCTATTTCACCTTCGCCGACCTCCACTCTGGATGCAGCCCGCGCCGATGAATCGGACTAACTATTTTACGTTGGACAGGACTTTGTCGCAGGAAGGTCACGAGTTTCCTTGCTAGGCGGCCCGCGTCGCGATAGTCCGGCGCCCATGACCCTCATCTACAAGATCATGGACGATTGCAGTTGGTCGGCGGCGAAAGCGCTGGGGATCGTCGAACCGGCGCCGGTCGATGTCACGGACGGCTATATTCATCTTTCCACGGAGAAGCAGGTGCTTGAGACAGTGCGCCGTCACTTCGCCGGACGCGACGGGCTTGTCGCCGTTGCGTTTCGCGCCAGCGATTTCGGAGCAGCCCTAAAATGGGAGATTTCGCGCGGCGGCGCCTTGTTTCCACATCTTTATGCAGACTTGCCGGCGGTGAAAGCCGTCTCGGTGCGCCGACTCAAGCGTATTGCGTTCTTTGAGTATGAGTTCGGGGAGGTGATAGAGTGACGATGCGCCTCGCTGCAACGCTCGGTGCGAAGGTAGTACGGTTGCTTGATCCGGAAACCGCACATCGCGCGACGGTGCGGATGATGGCGTCGCCCTTTGCGCCGCGGTTCTGCGTGCCATCCGATCCTATGCTGGCGATTCGCGTCGCCGGCTTGGATTTTAAAAATCCTCTCGGCCTTGCGGCCGGGTTTGACAAAAACGCCGAAGTCCCCGACGCGATGCTGCAACTCGGTTTCGGCTTTGTCGAGGTCGGAGCCGTGACGCCCCGCCCGCAGCCCGGAAATGACCGTCCGCGCGTCTTTCGGCTTGTTGAGGACGAAGCGGTGATCAACCGCTACGGGTTCAATAATGACGGTCTTGATGCGATCGCGGCACGGCTCCGCGGACGCCGGCGCCCCGGCGTCATCGGCGTTAATCTCGGCGCCAACAAGGATAGCAGCGACCGAATTGAGGATTTCGTGACGGGCATTCGTGAGCTCGAGGGCCTTGTCGACTTTTATACCGTCAATATTTCCTCGCCGAATACCCCCGGCCTCAGGGCTTTGCAAAACAAGGCTGCTCTTGTGGACCTTTTATCGCGCGTAAGCGCCGCACGCGACGCCCTGAACACGAAAGCGCCGGTCTTTCTTAAGGTCGCGCCGGACCTCACGGACGCCGACAAGGCGGACATTGCGAGCGCGGCGCTCGATCAGCGGATCGACGCGTTGGTCATTTCGAATACGACCATCGCGCGGCCTGCATGGCTAAAGAGCCGGCATGCCAGGGAAAAAGGAGGCCTCTCCGGCAGGCCGCTCTTCCTTCCGTCTACAGAGCTTCTCAGAGAATTCAGCGAGACCTTGAAAGGGCGCATTCCACTTGTCGGCGTAGGGGGAGTATTCTCTCTTG
>CALKYG010000108.1 GCA_938003575.1 uncultured Alphaproteobacteria bacterium | reverse complement strand
CCGCTTAGGTGACTCGAACACCTGACCCCATCATTACGAATGATGTGCTCTACCAGCTGAGCTAAAGCGGCCCTGGCCCGAGACGTCCCGGTCGGGAGGGGCGTTCTTTAGCCGCTCACCCCCCGTTCCGCAAGCCGAATGCGCGGCCCAATGTCAGGCGCGAAGGCGCCCGCCGGTCGCCTTTTCGACGGCGGAGATGACCGCTTTGCCGACGGCGTCGATCTCGTCGTCGGTCAGGGTTTTCTCGCGCGGCTCGAGCGTCACTTCGACCGCCATCGACTTCATGCCGTCGGGCACACCCTTGCCTTCATAGACATCGAACAGCGCCGCCCCGGAGATGAGTTTTTTCTCGGCGCCGCGCACCGCCTTCAACAGCGCCTCGGCCGTAACGCATTCATCAACGAGGAAGGCGAAATCGCGCGTCACTGGAAGAAGCTCCGAGGCGTCGAGCGCCGGTTTCGACTTGGTCGACTTCGCCTTCGCGGCCGGGATCGCATCTAGGAAAACCTCAAAAGCGAAAACGGGCCCCTCGACATCCATCGCTTTAAGAATCCGCGGATGGATCTCTCCGAAATGTGCGAGCGCGAGTTTCGGCCCAAGGCGCAGAACGCCTGAACGACCGGGGTGATACCAGGCCGGCGCGTCCGTCGTCGTCTGCGCTTGCTCGACCTTGGCGCCAGCCGCCTCAAGCGCGACGATCGCATCCGCCTTCGCCGTGAAGACGTCGACGGGGCGTTCACCCTTCGCCCAATGCCGTTTGGGGTGCGAAAGCCGCGCGCCGCCGGCGACGGTTTGCTGACCCTCCGGCAGGTCCGATGCGTAAATCGGCGCCACCTCGAAAAGCGCGAGATCATCGCGCCCGCGATCGGCGTTCCTCTGAAGCGCAGCGACGAGATTGGGCAGCATCGACGGCCGCATCGCGCCGAGATCAGATGAAATCGGATTAGCGAGGATAAGCCCTTTGGCGGCGAGCCAGTTTGCGCCTTCGGAGAAGAGCGCAGCGTAGCGCTCATCGGTGAAAGACCATGTCACCGCCTCAAGAAGCCCGCGCGCGGCGAGCGCCCGACGGGCGGCGGCGCGGCGCACTTGCGCAGGCGTCAGCTTCGGCGTTTCAACGGCGGCGCGTGCCGGCAGCGTTTCCGCCGGCAAGGCCGAAAAGCCGACAATACGGGCGATTTCCTCGACAAGGTCGGCCTTGCCGTCAATATCCGGCCGCCAGGAAGGAACGTCAACGAGCCAGGGATCCGATCGCGCGACCCTGAAACCAAGGGAGGAAAGGATCGTTTCGGATCTTTCCGGCGCGACATCGATGCCGGTGAGGCGCCTCACCTCAGCGGGCGGGAAGGCGACGACCTTTCCCGATTTCGGCTTCGCGCCGGCGATCAGAATGTCGCTGGGGCTGCCGCCGCAGGCGTCGAGAATGATGCGGGTTGCAAGCTCAAGACCCGGAACCACAAATTCAGGATCAACGCCGCGTTCGAAACGATGGCGGGCGTCGGAGTGAATGCCGAGCCTGCGGCCCGTCTTCGCCGTCCGCAACGGATCAAAGTAAGCCGCTTCGATAAAAACATTGACGGTTTCGTCCGTACACCCAGTGTCCTCCCCGCCGATAATCCCGCCAAGGCCGAGCACGCCGCTGTCGTCGGCGATGACGGTCATCGAATCGTCGACTTCATAGATTTTGCCGTCGAGAGCGATGAAGCTTTCGCCCTTTTCGCCAAAGCGCGCGCGAATTTCGCCCTTCAGCTTGTCGGCGTCATAGACATGCAAGGGTCGGGCGCGGTCATAAGTCAGGAGATTGGTGACATCGACCAGCGCCGAGATCGGGCGAAGGCCGATGGCGCGCAGCCGGTCGGCGAGCCATTTCGGCGAAGGCCCGTTCTTCAATCCGCGAATATAGCGGCCCGCGAACATGGCGCAGGCGTCTTCAGCGCCCGCCGGGAAATGGAGGCCGATCTTCTGCGGACAGGGAAATTCTCCCTGTATTGGGCTCGGCGCTCTCGTGATGAGCTTGCCGAGCCCCGCCGCCGCAAGATCGCGCGCGACGCCCGCAACACCGTTCGTATCCGGACGATTTGGCGTCACCTCGAATTCGATCACCGGATCGTCGGCGCCGAGCCATCTTGCGATCGGATCGCCGACCTTCGCCGCCGCCGGCGCCTCGATGATGCCGTCATGATCGTCGCCCAGCATCATCTCGCGCGCCGAACACATCATGCCGAAGCTTTCAATTCCGCGGATTTTCGCTTTGGTCAGCGTGACGTCAATGCCGGGGACATAGGCGCCGACGGGAGCGTAGGCAATCTTGATGCCGGCGCGCGCATTCGGCGCACCGCAAACGATCTGCAAAAGACCGTCCTTCGTTGCGACCTTGCAGACGCGCAGCTTGTCCGCCTCAGGGTGCTTTTCCGCCTCCATCACCTCGCCAATGGTGAAGGCTTTAAGGCGCTCCGCCGGATCGTCGACATGCTCGACCTCAAGGCCGACCGCGACCATCGTATCGATGATCTCAGCAAGCGAAGCATTCGTTTCAAGGTGCTCTTTGAGCCAGGAAAGCGTGAATTTCATCTTTTTTGATTCTGCTCAAAGTGATTGAATGACGCGCGTCAGCGCCGCCTTGACGGTTTCAGCCGCCTCTTCAAGCGCAGAATTGCCGACGCGGCCCAATGAGGCGACAGGATCGACGGCGGCGACCTCAACGCCTTCATCCGTTTGCTGAACGATAACATTGCAGGGCAGCATGACGCCGATCTTGTCCTCTACCGACAACGCGCCGTGCGCCATTTTCGGATTGCAGGCGCCGAGAATGCGATAGGGCCGGAAATCAACGTCGAGTTTCTTCTTCAGCGTCGCCGAAACGTCGATTTCGGTAAGAACGCCGAAGCCTTCCTGTTTCAGGGCCTCAGTCACTCGCGCAACCGCCTCGTCAAATGGTCCGCGGATCGTCCTGGCGATGTAATAACTCATGGGATCATGTCCTCAAAACAGGGGATGAGGCCGCTGACTTCCTCGGCGTTCGTTTCATTGACTATTGAGAGCGTCGCGTCGTTGCGGCGAATGAACTTGAAAGCGTCCTCAACGCGGTCGTCATCGCCGTCAAAGGAGCAATGCGCAATCGTACGAACGCCGTTCTGCAGCAGTTCAAGGCGTTCAATCTTGCAGTGCGCTTCACGGTGATGGATCTCCTCCGCCTCGAGACGCCACTCGTGCGAATAGTCGCCGCACGCGCCATCCGGCGCCCATGCGCCCGTCATTTCGATCCATGCCGAGGCGGGATCGCCTTCGATCGGCGCCGCCGCGGCGCCCGACGGAGCGGCCGTCACTTCAGCCGGCGGCGCGACTTCATTCGCAGAACCGGAATTTCTGGCGCATCCGAAAAGAAGCGCCCCGGCCATCAAAGACGAGGATAGCGCATTTCTCATCGCGAAAGCCCCGTTGCAAGGTTCGGGATGTCGAGCGGATCAAAGCCGTAATGCTCGAGCCATCGCGCGTCCGCCGCAAAGAAATCACGTAAATCAGGAATACCGTATTTCAGCATGGCGAGGCGGTCGATGCCCATGCCGAAGGCAAAACCCTGATATTCGTCGGGGTCGAGGCCGCAATTCCTGAGGACGTTCGGGTGCACCATGCCGGAACCGAGAATCTCCATCCACGCCTCGCCCTTACCGATGCGGATTTCATTCCCGACGCGCTCATAGCCGATATCCATTTCGGCCGATGGTTCCGTAAACGGAAAGAAATGCGGGCGGAAGCGCGTCTTGACGCTGTCGACCTCGAAATAGGCCTTGCAAAAGGCTTCAAGCGTTCCCTTCAAATGCCCCATATGCGTCTCGCGGTCGATGACGAGGCCCTCGACCTGATGGAACATCGGCGTGTGCGTCTGGTCGCTGTCGCAGCGGAAGGTGCGGCCCGGAATGATGATGCGGATCGGCGGCTTCCTCGTCATCATTGTTCGGATCTGCACCGGAGAGGTGTGCGTCCGCAAAAGCATGCGCGAGCCGTCTTCCTTCGGATGGAAGAAGAACGTGTCGTGCATTTCGCGCGCGGGGTGATCCGCAGGGAAATTGAGCGCGGTGAAATTGTGGAAGTCGTCTTCGATATCCGGGCCTTCAGCGACATCAAAGCCCATCGCGGAAAAGATCGCGACAATCTCCTCCATCACCTGCGTCACCGGATGAATTCGTCCTTTCGCCAGGGGCGCGATCGGCAGGGTGACATCGACTTTTTCGGTCGCAAGTCGGCGATCGAGCTCGGCGTTTTCCAGCACCTGCTTTCTTGCCTCGATCGCCGAGGCGATCTTGTCTTTCAAGACATTCAGCGCGGCGCCGGCGACCTTGCGCTCGTCAGGGCTCATTTTGCCGAGCTCTTTCATCCGCTCGGAAATGACGCCTTTCTTGCCAAGCGCGGAAATGCGAACGTCCTCAAGAGCCGCAATTGCATCGGCGGCGGCGACTTTGGCGAGGTACTCGCCTTCGATTTTCTCAATATCGGACATAGCGTCCGCTCTCCAATGCAAAGAAAAAGCGTCACCTTCTGGGTGACGCTTTTCGAAACTCAACCGTCTACGTCACCCGGTTCTTGTCGGCGTTCGCCGGGCGACGGAAAAAAGCTACGCGGCGAGCGCGGCTTTCGCTTTTTCCGTCAGGGCCTTGAACGCCTCGGGCTCCTTCACGGCGAGATCGGCGAGAACCTTTCGGTCGACGGCGACGCCCGCTTTCGAGAGCCCGTCGATAAATCGGGCATAGGTCATGCCTTCAGCCCTGACGCCGGCGTTGATGCGCTGAATCCAGAGCGATCGGAAGTTCCGCTTCTTCGCGCGGCGATCGCGATAGGCGTACTGGCCGGCTTTTTCGACCGCCTGACGCGCCGTCTTGATCGCGTTTTTGCGGCGGCCGAAATAGCCTTTCGCCGCCTTGATGACTTTCTTGTGCTTGGCGTGGGACGTGACGCCCCGTTTGACGCGTGACATCTCAATCCCTCCTAGCGGTTATACGGCATGTATTTCTTGACGATCTTCGCATCCGCATCGGACAGGCAGTCCGTACCGCGGTTCTGGCGAATGTATTTCGCATTGTGCGAGATCAGTCGGTGCCGTTTACCGGCGACGCCGGCCTTAACCTTGCCGGAGGCGGTCATCTTGAAGCGCTTCTTGGCGCCTGATTTAGTCTTCAGTTTGGGCATTTTGCGGTTCCTCGAATGGCCCGAAATGGGGCGCGCGCTTATTGCCGCCAAGGCATGCCTTTGGCCCGGCGGCCGGTTGGAAGCGGCGGGTTATAGCCGGTAGACGGCTTGTGACAAGGGCTTTCACGCTGCGCCGTGAAAAATAAGGCCGAGCGCCATGCGATTTCCTGAGCGGATTGTCGAGACGCCGTGGCGCATCACCGCCCGAACCGGCCCCCGCGCACCGTCGACAGGGCGTTCATTGACGGCGAAGGCGACCGCATCGCCCTTTTGCAGCGGCGGGACGTGCGCGCGCGATTGGGCCCGCGGGCGCTGCTCGGTCAGGATGAATTCCCCGCCTTCGAAATCCTTTCCGGGCTCGGACAGCAGGACAGCAACCTGAATCGGAAATATTTCGGGCCCGTAAAGATCGCGATGAAGCCTGTTATAATCACCGGATCCATAAGACAGCAACAAGGGGGTTGGTTTCGCTTGGCCAGCAGCGACGCAGACAGCCAGGTAGCCGTCGAGTTCGTCCGGAAAGCCGTCACCGCTGCGGAGCCGCCGGCGCCAGTCGCCAGCGATCGGCGCGAGGCGGCGGTACAGCAGGGCTCGCAACCCGGTGACGATCGGCGGCAGCGGATCGGCGAAATATTTATATTCGCCCGCGCCAAAGCCGTGGCGAGCCATGACGACTTTCGACCGGAAGCCGCTCTCCGCAAAATAGGACTCTCGAAGGGCGTCGGCTTCTTCTTCGGTCAGTATCTGTCCGAGAAGCGCAAATCCGTCGCGGTCGAGATTGGCCGTCACACGCTCCCAGTCGATTTCGGCAATCCGGACGTCAAGCGATCTGGCGACGACCTGATCCGGCCGGCACCGCTTGCACGGGCGCATGCCCGCGCGCGCCGCCTCGGCCTTTGTCACGACGAAAAACACATTCTTCCGCAAGGGCCGGCCGGGGCAGGATGGCCGGCAATATACCTTTGTCGTCCTGACGCAGCTGTAAAATTCGCCGTCCGCGGAAGCGTCCCTTGTAGCGACCGCCAGCCAGCGGGGGTCATTATCGCAATTGAAATCAGGCATTCCACGGCCTCCCCATCTCAAAGTCGTTTGTGTAGAAGGTCCGTCAGTCGAAATCCGCCCGTTTCCTGCGAATGCGACCAATCGAGTATTTTGTGCGGCGGCTGCGGTCGCCAGTAAGGTTGCATGTCTTAGGATGGAGCGAGCCGTGGAGTGAAAATGGCTGGATTTGTCGACTTTGTGATAGCGCCGGCGAAAGCCCCGCGCGCGATCGTCCGATTTGCGGCCGCGGCAGTCGCACTGATCGCTTTCGCTTGCGCGGCGGCGCAGGGCGCAAGGGCCGCCCCCTTGGCGAGCGTTCCATTCTATATCAACGAAGAAGGATCGATGAGCGTTTCCGTTTTCGTCAATGGAAACGGGCCGTATGAATTCGTCATCGATACTGGCGCCACGATGTCGCTCGTGTTCGAGAATTTGGCGACAATTGAGGACTTCACGCCGACGGGCGGTCCGCTGCGGCGCGTGATCGGCATTCTCGGCTCCGGCTTGATGGCGACCTACAAGATCGGCGATCTTTCGGTGGGCGGCGCCGTCTTGAACGGCCATATCGGCGTCGTGATGCCGGACTGGGCGCCGCCGCGGCATACGCCGTCAGGCGTGCTCGGCGTCGACTTCTTTCAGAAATACGGCGCCGTATTCGATGTCGACGCGCGTGTGATGACTCTTTATCCGGCCGGCGAAATACCAGGCGAGGTCATTCGCCGCTGGCGGAAGGTCGATTTGAAGGCGACCCAATATGCGAATGCGGCCGCGCCGCTTTTTTCAACCCGCGGGAAAATCAACAGGTCTGCAACAACCTTTATCATTGATCTTGGATCAGGAACCACCCTGATCAATTACCGGGCGGCGGAGTCGTTGTTCTCGCAGACAGTCGCCACCGATTTGAACGGCAGCGCGACTACCGGCAGCCGGCTGAATGACCTGTTCGACGACCGAGAAAAACTTCGCACAGGCAGACTTGACCGCGTTTCAGTCGGCGCCAAAACGTGGAAATCCGTCCGTGTCTTTATTCACAACGCCCCAATATTTGACGAGATCGGCGTTCAAAAAATCCGATACGGCCTCCTCGGGGCCGACATTCTCGCAAAACAGGATTTCGCGATCGATTTCGGCGAGCGGCGCCTTTATCTCAGCCGGTCGTGAAACGGTTGGGGGCGCGCGGTTCAATCACCGGACCGAAAATAGGGTTCGACCCTGCCGCTGACCTTGATTGTCAGGGGATTTCCCTTGCGATCGAGAGTCTTTCCGACCGCGACGCGAATCCATCCCTCTGAAACGCAATATTCCTCGACGTTTGTCCGTTCCTCGCCGTTGAAGCGAATACCGACGTCGCGCTGGAGAATTTCCTGGTCGAAATGGGGGCTTTTTGGATTGACGCTTAGACGGTCTGGCGGCGTATCGGACATAATGAGCTTCCCGGGGCAAGTCGGCCGCACAGTCTTGATTTCAGAGCGCGCGTCAAGCCCGGCGGCCTACAATCGCGATTGCGGAACGAGATTGCGTCTGGAGCCGTCCGGGCGGTTCCGGATTGGGCCCAAGCCGAGATTCCTAGCGGCGATCGCGACGTCACCCCTTCCGGCCGCCGGCGTCAACGAGCATTTTGGCGTTGATTTCCTGATGGAAGACGGCGTCCCCTGTCTTGTGATTAACGCTTTATTTAGACGCAACACGACCGGGCGGCTTACCGCGATCTTAACCTCATTGCGCGATTTTCTCCGTTCATGTTTCAAGGAGCCCGCGCTCAATGCCAAATGCGAATATCGAAACGCTTATCCGCAGCGTCGGCGCCGACGGATATGTCAGCGCGGACGATGTCGTCTTCCTTCGCAAGCATGTGTTCGCGGATGGCGTCGTCAGCAGACCCGAACTCGCGGCGCTATTCGCGCTCGCCGAGAAAGCGCCGCAAGGCGACCCGGAGTGGAGAGACTATTTCGGAGAGGCGGCGGCGGACTTTTTCCTGCGTGAAGAAGAGCCGCATGGGTATCTGACAAATGAAGAGTTCGAACATATCGAGGCGTTCGTCACCCGCGACGGCCGGAAAGCGAGCCGCATTGAGCTGCGGATGCTGATCTCGCTGATGGAGAAGGCTACGGCGACGCCGCCTGCGATGGCGGAGTTCGTCGCGGACCAGCTCCGCCGTCATATCCGCGACCGCGCCAAAGGCGAGCCGCGCGTATCTCGTGAGGATTCAGAACTCCTTCGGAGATATCTTTACGCGGCGGCTGGCGATGGTTCGATTGCAATCACGAAGGAAGAGGCCGAGCTCCTGTTCGACCTTCACGAGGCGACGCGCGCGGCGGACAATGATCCTGCCTGGACCGATCTGTTTATCAAAGCGATCGCCGCGCACCTGATGGCGCATGTCGGCTATCGCCCCCTTCCGCGCGAAGAGGCGCTGCGGCTGCATGAATGGGTGAAGGACCAAACCGTCAATCCGGCCGGCTTCTTCGGCCGCATGTTCTCGGGCGGTCTTGACGGCATTCGCGAAGCCTATGGCCGCAAGCAGTCGGCCGCAGCAAAGAAGAATGAAGACGACGCCATCGCGGCGGCGATCGCTGAACAGGTGACCGCGCACGAGGCGGACTGGCTGGCCGATCGCATCGGCAGGAACGGCGAATTCGACGATGTTGAGCGTGCGCTCTTGCTTTACATGCGCGGCCTCGGCGCCGAATTGCCGCCGAAACTTTCCGCACTGGTCGACAAGGCGGCCTGAGCAGGGCGGTCGTCCGGCCCAGGTGTTTCAATGAGCAAAGCTGCGCCCGCGATAATCGCCCCGATCATCGCCGGACTGATGTTTGCGGCGATGGGAACGACACGAGGCTTAGACTTCGACTATTCCTCCGCGCCTGAGGAACGCCAGCAGCGATTTCTTGAGGGTGTCGCAAGGGACTTTGAACGGAATTCAAGGTCGACTTTCGGCAAGAGCGCGATCATTGAGCGCATCAGCGCAGACGCGCAGACGGACGCGATAACAATCGAAGCGAGGTTCAAGGACGCTTTGGTCGAAAAGGCGACGGACGATCAGATCGCCGAATTGCAAGACTTCATCTACGCGCGCAATTGCGGCTACTTCACCGAAGAATCACTGTTCGGAAAAGGGATTACATTGAAGTTGCGCATGAAGCGGCCTGGCGGAAAGGCGTTAGCCTCCGTTAGCGCAGACGATGAAGGCTGCGCAACTTTCAACAGTCCGGCTCAATCGTCAGGATGATCGTGCGCCGGCGCTGAAATGGCCGATAAAGGCGTTGATGACGTCGGCCCAGCGCGCGACGTTGCGGGTGATGTTGTCCATCGACACGCCGCCGTCCAGTTCGATCACGTAATCGACGCCAACCTGGTTGCGTCCGGGAACAAGATAGGCGCGGCCGAAAACCTGGCTGTCGTTGAAGCGATTGATGATTTCATAATCGGCGGACGCCGCCGGACGGCCCAGTTCGAAATTAGCGAAGAAAATGAGGGTCGAGCACGCTTTTGGCGAGCCCGCGCAATCGAGCGCACGAACCCAATATTGAACGCCGCCGGCTTGCACGTGGGCTACGGGCGTTCGGGTTTTGGCGTCTTCGATGACCTTAACGTCAAGCCCGGCGCCGGAAAGAACCATTTCCAGCTCCGCTCCGGTGATCGTGCTTTTCGTCTGCGCGAGCGCCGGCGACAGAAAAAGAACCGCTGACAGCGCGAAAGCGGCGCCAAATCGCATCATTCAACAACCCCTCGCTTCCCCGATCCTGATACTGCGGCAATCAGCGCATGCTTGGCAATCGCCCTAACCTGATCCGATTGGGACCGAGGCGCGTTGACAGAGCGAGCGGCGCGCCTATTGTCCGGCACGCCCGCCTCTAATTTGCAATTACCAAGGGAAATCCATGGCTTCGGACCCCGCTTCGGCGAAAATCGCCAGCCGCCCGCTTTCGCCGCACCTTCAGATCTGGCGTTGGACGCCGACCATGGCCGCTTCGATCACCCACCGCGCAACGGGCGTCGCCCTTTATTCCGGCACGATTCTGCTTTCGATCTGGCTCTGCGCCGTCGCCGGCGGAGAGGCGCTTTACGCCCCGGTCGCGGCTTTTCTCGGGTCCCCACTCGGCGTTTTTGTGCTCTTTGCATATACGTGGGCGCTGATGTTTCACGCCTGCAACGGCCTTCGTCACCTTTACTGGGACACGGGACGCGGCTTTAACGTCAAGACGGCGCAAATGACGGCGTGGCTCGTCTTCGCCGCCTCTCTGTTCCTGGCGATTCTTATCGTTGCGGCTGGCGTATCGGCGCGCAGCTAGGAGATTGGCGCATGACTCATAAAGGGACCACCACATTTGTCGCTCAGCGGGCCAGCGCTGCGATTCTTCTACCGCTGCTCGGATGGTTTCTCTGGGGCGTTGTTTCTCATGCGGGCGCTCCGCTTGTCGAGATTCAGGCGTGGGTCGCCTTGCCGATAAACGCCGCTTTCCTGGGCGTCCTCATCGTCGTCGGCTCGTTTCACATGCGCATTGGGCTGAATGAGATCATCGACGACTATATCGACAGCGGGACTCGCGGCGTTTTCAAACTGCTCAATCTGTTTGCGAGCTTCGGCGCCGCGGCGCTCGGCCTTTGGTCCCTCTACGTCCTTGCCGTCTGAAACTGGAAAACCATGACCTCCGCTTACGAAATCATCGACCATGAATACGACGTCGTCGTTGTCGGCGCCGGCGGCGCGGGCCTTCGTGCGACACTCGGCGCGGCGCAGGCGGGCCTTAAGACGGCCTGCGTGACGAAAGTTTTCCCGACGCGCTCTCACACGGTCGCCGCGCAGGGCGGCATCTCCGCCTCGCTCGGCAATATGGGCGCGGATGACTGGCGTTGGCACATGTACGACACCGTAAAGGGATCGGACTGGCTCGGCGACCAGGATGCGATCGAATATCTCTGCAAGAACGCTCCGGCCGCCGTATATGAGCTTGAGCACTGGGGCGTTCCATTCAGCCGCACCGACGACGGCAAGATTTACCAACGCGCCTTCGGCGGCATGACGCGCAATTTCGGCGAAGGCCCTATCCAGCGAACCTGCGCCGCTGCGGATCGCACGGGTCACGCGATGCTGCATACGCTGTACGGCCAGTCTGTAAAGCAGAACGCAAAATTCTTCATTGAGCATTTCGCGCTCGATCTCATCATGGATGATTCCGGCGCGTGCCGCGGCCTCATGTCGTGGCGCCTTGATGACGGGTCGATCCATCGCTTCAACACCAAGATGGTGGTCCTCGCGACCGGGGGTTATGGGCGCGCCTATTTCTCCTGCACCTCGGCGCACACATGCACAGGCGACGGCAACGCAATGGTGCTGCGTGCGGGGCTTCCCCTGCAGGATATGGAGTTCGTGCAATTCCACCCGACCGGCATCTACGGCGCCGGCGTTCTCATCACAGAGGGCGTTCGCGGCGAAGGCGGCTATTTGACCA
This sequence comes from uncultured Alphaproteobacteria bacterium, assembly GCA_938003575.1. GTDB lineage: Bacteria > Pseudomonadota > Alphaproteobacteria > Caulobacterales > Parvularculaceae > Amphiplicatus. The sequence goes on along the minus strand of CALKYG010000108.1, from coordinate 10,481 downwards.
ACTCTGAAGGCGAGCGCTTTATGGAGCGCTACGCCCCTTCAGCGAAGGACCTCGCCTCTCGCGACGTCGTATCCCGCGCAATGACCATCGAAGTGCGCGAAGGGCGCGGCGTCGGTCCGCACAAAGACCATATTCATCTCAATCTGAACCACCTGGATCCAAAGATCATTCATGAACGCCTGCCCGGCATATCGGAATCCGCGCGCATCTTCTCCGGCGTCGATGTGACGAAGGAGCCGATCCCGGTGCTGCCGACCGTTCACTATAATATGGGCGGCATTCCAACGAACTACCACGGGGAAGTCGTGACCAAGCGCGGCGAGAACGCCGACGCAGTCGTGCCGGGCCTGATGGCGATCGGCGAGGCGGCTTGCGTTTCAGTGCACGGCGCCAACCGCCTTGGTTCAAACTCCCTGATCGATCTCGTGGTGTTCGGCCGCGCCGCAGGGCTTCGCTGCGGCGAGATCGTCAAGGCCGGCGAACCTGCGCGGCCGCTGCCGAAGGGCGCAGGCGACGAGGCGCTGGCGCGCCTTGATCGTTTCCGGTACGCGAAGGGTTCTACGCCCACCGCGAAACTGCGCGGCCGCATGCAGCGCGTCATGCAGAACAATTGCGCCGTCTTCCGCACCGGCGAAGTGCTGGAAGAGGGGCGCAAGCTCATCGCCGACGTCTATGCCGGCCTTCCGGATATCGACGTCGCAGACCGCACCATGGTCTGGAATACCGACCTCGTCGAGACGCTGGAATTCGACAATCTCATAGCGCAAGCGATCGTCACCATGGAAAGCGCTGCGAATCGCAAGGAAAGCCGTGGCGCGCATGCGCGCGAGGATTTCCCCGATCGCGACGACGCCAACTGGATGAAGCACACCGCCGCATGGTTCCAGAACGGCAAGGCGGCAATCGATTACCGCCCTGTTCACGAATATACGCTTACGGACGAAATGCAGTACATCGAGCCGAAGAAGCGCGTGTATTGACGGCCCGCCCTTCACATTGGGCGGCGGCGTGCTAGGGTGCGCCCTCGAGGGGGCCCGCCGTGCAGAACAATACCGGATCAGATCAGGAGAACGCCGCCGGAGGCCGCGACTCGGCATGGGCGCAAAGGACTTCTCCATTTGCGCCCGCGGTCGCATTCGCAATCGCGGGCCAGCCAATCGCAGCGCTTCTGATGTGGGGCGTCAACGAGGCTGACATCATCAGGTTTAAGGACCTCGACCTCAGTCAAACAGCGGCGTTTTACGTCCTATTCGCCGTTTTCATCCTCCAAATCGTCGCCCTCCTGATAGCGATTGCGCAGTCCGGCGTCTCCTCGATGAGGATTATCGCGGGCGCCGCATCGCTCGCTTTGTCATTCGGCCTGTCGATGATCCTTTTCGTTTTGCTTCAGTGCGGCCTGTACGGCGCCTGCCTTTGACCCATTAACTTCTCAGCGTGCAAACCCTGCTAGTCTCAAAAGATGCTTGGGGCCGTGACGCATCAGATCAAAAGCGGCGACTTTCTCGACCGCGCGCGCATTCGACGTATCGCGGTCATCTGCCTCGCCGTCTCGATCGCATCCCTGGCGGCGCTCCTTGCGACTTCTGACGGATTCAGGGACAAAATGGGCCGTCCGCTCGGCACGGACTTTATGGCGTTTCACATTGCAGGATCGATTGCGCGAGAACAGGGCGGCGGCGCCGCGTATGACGCGCGGAAACAGTATGAGGAGCATCAGAAGACCCTTCGCGAAAAGAGCCCGTCATTCTGGCCGTTCCTCTATCCGCCGGCGTTTCTGTTCGTTGCTGTGGGACTCGCCGCCCTTCCCTATCTTGCAGGTTGGCTTTTCTGGATGGGCGCGACATTGAGCCTCTATGCCGCCGGCATGCAAAGGATCGCGCCCGGCGGCTTCCCTCTCCTGCTTTCGGTTGCATTTCCCGCTGTCTACCTGAACTTTCTGCACGGCCAGAACGCGTTTCTGATCGCTGCGCTATTCGCCTTCGGCCTCGTCGCGCTGAAGCGCCGACGCCCGATCGCGGCGGGGCTGATTCTCGGCCTTATCTCGATCAAGCCGCAATATGGCCTTCTCATTCCGATCGCGCTTGCCGCATCTGGGAACTGGCGGGCTTTCGCGGCGGCGGGCGCGAGCGTCACTGTCCTTGCTGCGGCGCCGGCGGCGGCATTCGGCCCGGAAGTCTGGACGGGGTTCATCGACGCGATGAAATTGGCGCGAACGCAAGTCGTAGAGGCTGGCGCAATCGGCTTTGAGAAAATCCAGAGCGCCTTCGCGCAGGCGCGATTACTTGGCGCGTCCGTATTCGCCGCCTATGCGATTCAGGCCGCTCTCTTCCTGTTCCTCTCGATTTCGGTATTCCGGCTGTGGCGAGGCGGCGCATCCTTCGATATCAAGGCTGCGGGCCTCATCGTCGCAGCGGCGCTCGCGACGCCGTATGCGGTCGACTACGATTTCGTCGTCCTGGCGCCTGCGTGCGCGTTCCTTATCCTTGACGCTCTCAGACGCGGCTTCCAGCCTTATGAGAAATCGCTGCTCCTCATCGTCGCCATCGCTCCGGCGATCGCTCGGGCGGTCGGGGCGACGACGCACATCTCGGCAGGCTTTATCGCGGCGCTGGCGCTTTTTTTCTTCGTCTTGCGCAGAGCGAGGGCGCAAGCGCCTGTAGCTGCGTCCCACGTTTCCTGACATTGCAAATCGGCGCTAGGATCGAACGGCCAGAGGGAGCCGATTGATGACCTACACCTGTTTCACCGTCGAGATTGCCGACCATATCGCACATGTGCGGTTGAATCGGCCGGAAAAGGCGAATTCCATGATCCCGGAGTTCTGGCGCGAACTGCCCGAGGCGATCGACCGGATTTCGAACGACGCCGCCGCGCGAGTCATCGTCATTTCGTCCGAGGGCAAACATTTCTCAGCCGGCATGGACATTTCCGTCTTCATGTCCGGATCTCTCGACGCCGATCCTCGGAATGCGCATGTGTCGGCGGAAGCGTTCCGCCACAAGATCAAATCGCTGCAGGAAACCTTCAACTGCCTGGAGCGCGCGCGCCAGCCGGTGCTCGCCGCGATTCAGGGCGGCGCGATCGGCGCGGGCGTTGATCTCGCGACCGCCTGCGACTGCCGCTACGCCTCCGCCGACGCGTTCTTCGCGGTTCACGAAACAGCGATCGGCATGACGGCCGACGTCGGCACTTTTCCGCGACTTGTCAAAATCATCTCTGAAGGATGGGCGCGCCAGATGGTCTATACGGCGGAGCGCCTGCCGGCGCTGAAAGCCAGGGAAATCGGGCTCGTCAATGAAGTATTCGAATCGCCCGAAGCGCTGCTTGATGGAGTCATGGAGATCGCCCGCCGAATCGCCGCGCATTCGCCTCTCGCCGTCACCGGATGCAAGGCGATGGCGAATTATGCGCGGGACCACTCAACCGCCGACGCGCTCGATTACATCGCCGTCTGGAACGCCGCGATGCTGCGCCCCGACGACATCAAGGAGGCTTTCATAGCCCGCAATGAGAAGCGCACGCCGCAATTCGCAAGCCTGAAACCCGTTCACAGGTAAGGACGCGCCGCGGGGCCCGCTCAATCTCAAGCACGACCTCATGTTCGCCGGGGCCGCCTTGCAGACATTTTTCTGATCCCAGCGACGGAAGGGCGGCCGGGCGCGTTCTTCACGGCCTATCCGGCTCGGGCGGGCGCATGTTCTTTTCGCCCTTTTTGCCCTCGCCTTCGTCGGACATATCGGCTTCGACGCCACGTCTGGCCGGCGCGTCCGCGGCGAGGGTGTCGCTCTCCAGCCATTAATGTTGCGGCCGACTTTCGCAGTTCCAGGCGCGGCCTGATCAACTTTCTCGCCTTTTCAGGCGCACAGGGTCTGATATATCTCCTCAGGAAATCAGGGGATCGTGCGCTTCTGAAGGGTTCTGCCTTCAGCGCAATCGCGCTGGCGATTGCCGTCTCGCGCAATCTGGACTGATGCCGGACGCGTATGAAAGAAGATTGCGCGCGGGGCGTGAAACGAACGGAGTCGACAAGCGATGGTGCAGCTTACCCTTCCGAAGAATTCGGTCGTCAGGAAAGAAGGAAAGAGGCATCCTGCCCCGGCCGACGCCGGGAAGACGGTGACATTCAAGGTCTACCGTTACGATCCGTCCAGCCCCGATAATCCGCGCATCGACACTTATGAGATCGACGCCGCCGGAGTCTCTATGGTCCTTGACGGCCTCATCAAGATCAAGAACGAGGTCGATCCGACGCTCTCGTTCCGCCGTTCCTGCCGCGAAGGCGTGTGCGGCTCATGTGCGATGAACATCAACGGCGCGAACTCGCTCGCTTGCACCAAGGGAATGGATGAGTGCGGCGATGGCGATATCGTCGTTTATCCCCTGCCGCATCAACCGGTCATCCGCGATCTCGTTACCGACCTTTCGAATTTCTTCAGGCAGCACGCCTATATTCAGCCCTTCCTGCAGGCGGACGACGCCGGGATAAAAGAGGAATTTCTTCAATCCCCTGACGACCGCAAAAAGCTCGACGGCCTCTACGAGTGCATCCTCTGCGCCTGCTGTTCAACATCGTGTCCGTCCTATTGGTGGAACGGCGACAAGAACGGAGAGGAAGAATATCTCGGCCCCGCTGCGCTGCTGCAGGCCTATCGCTGGCTCGCAGACAGTCGTGACGAAAAAACCAACGAGCGCCTCGACAAGCTTGAAGATGAGTTCAAGCTTTATCGCTGCCACACCATTATGAACTGCGCGCAGGTCTGCCCGAAGGGATTGAATCCCGCCAAGGCGATCGCTGAAATCAAGAAAATGATGGTGAACCGCCCTGCAATGGAAGGGCCGAAAGACTAGGCCGTTCGCCGGCTGACAGGTCAAAGGGCTGCGACGTGCGGGATGGTGACGAAGGCTGATGCGATGGGATGCGCCTCCATCGTCGTCACGGCGGGCGCGATCGCCCGGTTCCCAAGGATGGAGACCACCCCGTTTGAGTCTGGCGCCTGACGCCGGCATTTCTTGGTTCGGCGGCCGGAAAAGGTTCATCCTCGATTTCTCCTCCCGGCGCCCTTTTTCTATCCTTCCAGCGCATAGGCAATCAGGGGCTTTCGCGCAGATATCGACGAGCCGCAGGCGGCTTCCCGAGCTGAAGTGACTTTCTGACGAGCAGCATGTGCGCCGGCCGTTTGGCTCCTTGACAAACTTTGATATTTTTATATTTATCGAATTATGGAAACGATGGACGCCCTTTCGGCTTTTGCGGCCCTGTCGCAGGACGCCCGCCTCAGCGCTCTCCGTCTGCTGGTGAAGTCGGGGCCAGGCGGAATGGCCGCCGGCGCGCTCGGCGAGGCTCTGGGGCTCGCCGCGCCGACCATGTCCTTCCATCTGAAGGAATTGGCGAACGCCGGGCTGGCGACGTCAAGAAAGGAGGGCCGCCATGTTTTCTACGCCGCCGATTACGGCGGCATTCGCAGGCTGGTCGATTTCCTGATGGCGGATTGCTGTCAGGGTGACCCGAGGCTCTGCGGCCCCTACATCATCAAGGAGAACAGCCGTGAACCGTTTGCATGTACATCTAAGAGTTAAGGACCTCGACCAGTCTGTCGAGTTCTATTCGGCCCTTTTCGGCCGCGCGCCGGATAAAGTTGAAACCGATTACGCAAAATGGATGCTCGAAGACCCGCGCGCCAACATCGCCATCTCGACGCGCGGCGATTTGACTGGCGTTGATCATGCGGGCCTGCAGACCGATTCGCGCGAGGAACTGGAGTCAATCGCGTTGCGCCTGAAAAATGCCGGCGTCGGCCTGCTCGAAGAGGCAGACGCGACATGCTGCTATGCGCGATCGAACAAGTACTGGACGCAATCTCCCGATGGCGCGAAATGGGAACTTTATCATACTTTCGCCGACTCGGTTTCATTTGGCGGCGCGCCCGTGAAAGATGCGGTTGATGGCGCGGACGCCGGCCGCTGTTGCGGCGCAGTATGAAAAACATCCTGTTTCTATGCACCGGGAACTCCGCCCGCTCAATCATGGCCGAAGCTTATATGAACATGAAGGGCGCGCCGCATTGGCGCGCTTATTCGGCGGGATCGAAGCCGGCCGGGACCCCAAACCCCTTCGCGATGCAGGTCCTATCCGCCTACGGCGTAAGCGCAGCTGCGCCGCGCTCCAAGAGTTGGAATGAATTCACAGGCCCCGGCGCGCCGATCATGGATGTTATTGTCACCGTGTGCGATAATGCAGCCGGCGAAGCATGCCCGATCTGGCCGAAGCGGGACGGCGCGCCCGCTCTCAAGCTCCATTGGTCGTTCCCGGATCCGGCGGCTGCGATCGGGTCGGATTCGGAAGTTTACGCGGCCTTCGACGCGGTCTTTGCTGATATCCGGACCCAGATCGACGCTTTTCTCGCGGACAAGTTGAGATAACCTTATCATGACAAGAAGCATTTTTGCTGAAGCGCTGGGAACCGCGCTGCTTCTCGCGATCGTCGTCGGTTCCGGGGTGATGGGCGAGACTATTTCGGACGGCGACGCGGCGATGGCGCTTCTCGGCAACACGCTTGCGACCTCCGCCGGGCTCATCGTCCTGATCCTGATTTTCGGCGATATTTCTGGTGCTCACTTCAATCCTGCAGTGACCGCGGCATTCGCGCTTCGCGGCCGGATCTCTCCAACGGACGCAGCGGCATTCATCGCCGCGCAGATTGTCGGCGCAATATTCGGAGTCTTGCTTGCCCATGCGATGTTCAATCTCGACCTGCTGCAGACGAGCGCTAGGGAGAGGGATGGCGTCGGCCAGATGATTGGCGAAGCAACGGCCGCTTTCGGCCTCGTGCTGACGATTTTCGGATGTGCCCGGCATCAACCCCAGGCGACGCCCTACGCCGTCGGCTTGTTCATCGCCGCGGGGTACTGGTTCACGTCCTCGACATCTTTCGCAAATCCCGCCGTCACGATTGCGCGCACGTTGACCGACACGTTTTCCGGTATCCGGCCTGCGGATGCGCCTGCTTTCATCGCGGCGCAGTTCATTGGCATGTCAGCGGCGGCCGCGGCCTCGCGATACTTATATCCTGAAAGCAAAATGCCCGCGTGACGCGAAGGGGCGGCTCATCTATAGACGCCTTGATGAGGGGGCCCCTGCCGCGATACCGCGAACTCGTTGAGGCCGGCGCGCTTTCGCGCGATCCGGCGCAGGAAGACGCCGCCCGCCGCCTGCAGCACTTGTCGGAATCGCTGACGGCGCGCCGCAACGGCGCCTTGTGGCTCTTCAGGCGGAAAGCGGCCGCGCCGAAGGGTATTTACATCTGGGGCGCTGTCGGACGGGGCAAGTCGCTGCTGATGGATATCTTCTTCAACAATACGGATGTCGCGCCGAAGCGCCGTGTGCATTTTCACGAGTTCATGGCGGAAACGCATGACCGCATCGCGCATTGGCGCGCGCTCGACGAAAGAGCCAAACGGCGGCACAGACGCGCTAGCAAGGAGTCGCTCGACGACCCGATGCCGCCCGTCGCCGCCGATATAGCAGAAGGCGCAAGGCTGCTTTGCTTCGACGAGTTTCAAGTGACCGACATCGCCGACGCGATGATCCTGGGTCGCCTTTTCAAAGAATTGCTTGCAGAGGGCGTCGTAATCACTGCGACGTCGAATCGCCATCCGGACGATCTCTACAGGGATGGGCTCAACCGACAGCTCTTCTTACCGTTCATCGCGCTCTTGAAACAGCGACTCGACATTGTTGAGCTCGATTCCGAACGGGATTATCGTCTCGACCGCCTCGAGCACGCGCCGGTTTATTACGTCCCGCTGGGGCCGGAGGCGGACGCCGCGATGGACCGCTCCTGGAAGGCCATGATCGCAGGCGCGCAGGAACATGCAGAAACGATCGTCGTAAAGGGGCGCGAAGTCGTCGCGCCGCGCTGTGCGCGCGGGCTTTCACGCTTCACTTTCAACGAACTTTGCGCGCGACCTCTGGGCGCTGCTGATTATCTCGCGCTGGTGCGACGCTTTGGCGCGCTCTTTATCGACCGCATACCGGCCCTCGGCCCCGGGAACCGCGATCAGGCGAGGCGTTTCATCACGTTGATCGACACGATCTATGAAAGCCGCACCAAGCTCGTTTGTTCGGCGGCGGCGGAACCTGACGCTCTTTATCCGGCGGGGGACAGCGCCTTCGACTTTCAACGCACGGCGAGCCGGCTATTCGAGATGCGGAGCCGCGACTATCTCGGCGCTGAGCACAGGCTGGACGAGGTCCCCGTTCGGCGGTGAGGCGGCGCGGCGGCTTGCGCTGTGCGCGACAGGCGTCGTAACTCCATCGCATGATTGTCCGACCCGCGGCCGGCCGCGATGAAATGCGCTTCCCGGAAATCGTCGCCTTCACGGCGGCGGTGATGGCGCTCGGCGCCTTGTCGATCGACATCATGCTGCCCGCGTTCGACGCGATCAGCCGCGATCTTTCGACCGACCATCCGAACGACGCGCAGAAGATCGTCTATGCCTTCATGATCGGCTACGGCGTCGCACAGTTGTTCTTCGGACCGGTCTCAGACCGCTATGGCCGGCGCGCCGTTCTTATCGGGGCGATTGCATGTTACTGCGCAGCGGCCGCATTCGGCATGCTGTCCCCTTCGTTTTCACTTCTTCTGGCTGCGCGCCTGGCGCAGGGGGCGTGCACGGCGGCGGCGCGCGTGGCGATCATGGCGAGCGTTCGCGATCGCTATGCGGGAGTTCGCATGGCCGAAGTGATGTCGGCGGCGACGACAATCTTCATGGCTGCGCCGATCCTCGCGCCGGCAATCGGTCAGTGCATCCTTTTCGTCGCCGAGTGGCGAATGATATTCGCGTTTCTTTTCGGGTACGGTCTCGTGCTGAGCGCCTGGACGTATTTGCGGATGAATGAAACGCTCGCCGGCGACTCGCGGCGCAGTCTTCGGATCAGCGCCGTTTTCGCTTCATTCGGCGCATTTTCTCGCAACCGCCTTTCGATCGGCTACACTCTGGTTGCGACCGCACTGACAGGCTCGTTCTTCGCTTATCTCGGCGCCGCGCAACAGATTTATGTCGGCGTCTTCGATCTCGGCGCGCTGTTTCCGGTCGCCTTTGCCCTCGGCGCCGTTCCTTACGGCGCCGCCGCTTTAGCTAACGCCGGAATTGTGAGGCGCTTCGGCCTTCGGCGCATCCTGCATGCCGGCGTCGCCGCCATCATCGCGATCAACGCCGCGCATCTCGGATTGATAGCAGCCGGCCTTGAAAGCCTTCCGGCGTTCCTTGCGGCGATGTGCGCGACGCTCTTTGCGCTGGGCCTTGTCAGTCCAAACGCGCTGGCGCTCGCCATGGAGCCGATGGGCGCGATCGCCGGGGCCGCAGCGGCGGCGAACGGCTTCATTACTACGACGGGCGCAGCATTCATTGGAATGGCCATCGGAGCGCAAATGTCGGGCGAAACGACGCCGATTCCGGCGGGTTTCCTCCTGATGGGCGCCGCCGCTTTGACGCTTGCTCTATGGGCGGAGCGCGGAAAACTCTTCGGCGCGCCCCAGACGGCGGCGGAGACAATATGAACGGAGCGAGGCGCATTTGCCTTGGCGCATTTGCAGGCGCGCACGGCGTCAGGGGCGAGGCGAAAGTGAAGGCCTTCACTCATTCCGAGCGTGGCGTCGCCGATTACGGCCCCGTTGAAAGCGAGGACGGCGGACGGCGGTTCACTCTAAAATTCATCCGTACACTAAAGCCAGGGCTCGCCCTCGTTTCAGCGCCGGAAATCCGAAGCCGGGAGGATGCGGCGGCGCTCGCCGGAACGCGTTTTTTTGTCAGCAGGGCGATCCTTCCCGAAGCTGGGGACGACGAATTCTATATTGAGGACCTTGTCGGCCTCGATGCCGAGGACGAGCGCAACGCGCCAGTCGGACGGATCATCGCAGTCCATAATTTCGGCGCCGGCGACGTTCTTGAACTTGAGGCCGCCGACGGGCGCCAAGGCGGTCTTCTCGTTCCATTCACCCGCGCCGCCGTCCCCTGCGTCGATATCGCCGCCCGGCGGGTTGTCATCGCTCGCGCCGCCCTCGACGAAATCGAGACTGGCGAAGGCGCACCGACTGCATCCTAGCGCAGACCCTTGCCGTCAGCCTTTTCCCATGCGACGAGCCCACTCCATGTGGCGGGCGACAATCCTAACCCTTTATCCTGAGCTTTTTCCGGGCTCGCTTGACGCCTCTGTCCTCGGGCGCGCGCGCGGCACAGGCCTATGGTCGCTTGAAACGGTGAATATCCGCGATTTTTCGGACAACCCTTACGGATCGGTCGACGATACGCCGGCCGGCGGCGGCGCCGGTCTTGTCATGCGGGCCGACATTCTGGCCGCCGTGATTGACAGCGTTCCTCGAAACGATCGGCCCCTGATCTACTTTTCGCCGCGCGGAAGGCGTTTTGATCAGACCCGGGCGAGAGCGCTGGCGGCGGGGCCTGGGCTGGTCGCCCTATGC
>CALKYG010000107.1 GCA_938003575.1 uncultured Alphaproteobacteria bacterium | reverse complement strand
GTTATCGCGCCGATCTGTAACGGGGACTGATTGAAGCGCAGGCGCGCGCGGGGGGCGACTTCCGGACGCTGCGGCCATCTCAGGGTTTCCCCAATCAATTCCAGCAATGGGCCGAAAGGCCGGGGAAGGATATCAATGAGCACAAGCTTAATGCTGGTCATCGGCGCCGGCATGCTCGCCATTCTGTATGGCGTCGTGACGATTCAGCAGGTGATGTCGCTGTCAGCCGGCAATGACCGGATGAAAGAGATCGCCGCAGCCATTCAGGAGGGGGCTTCGGCTTACCTGAAACGCCAATACACGACGATCACCATCGCGGGTGTTGTCGTATTCGCTATTCTTCTTTTCGCGCTCGGCCTCACGACGGCGCTCGGCTTTGCCGCTGGCGCAGTCCTTTCCGGCGCGGCGGGCTTCATCGGAATGCTCGTTTCCGTCCGCGCGAATGTCCGCACGACGCAGGCCTCGTCAGAGAGCCTCGCCAAGGGCCTTTCGGTCGCGTTCCGCGCCGGCGCCGTGACGGGAATGCTTGTCGCCGGCCTCGCGCTGCTCGGCCTTGCCGGATATTACGCGATCCTCACCGGCCCGATGGGGCTTGCCCCGGAAAGCCGTGAAGTGGTCAACGCGCTTATTGCGCTTTCACTTGGCGCGTCGCTGATTTCGGTTTTCGCCCGTCTCGGCGGCGGCATCTTCACAAAGGGCGCCGACGTGGGCGGCGACATGGTCGGAAAAGTTGAAGCCGGCATTCCGGAAGATGATCCCAGGAACCCGGCGACAATCGCCGACAATGTCGGCGACAATGTCGGCGACTGCGCCGGCATGGCCGCGGATCTTTTTGAAACCTATGTCGTCACGGTCGCTGCGACAATGGTCCTCGGCTCGATCCTGTTCACGGCGGACGCCGGGAAATTCATGCTTTATCCGCTCGGAATCGGCGCCGCATGCATTGTGACCTCTATCCTCGGCGCCTTCGCCGTTCGTCTGGGCAAGGGCTCCAAAAACATCATGGGCGCGCTCTATCAGGGCCTCATCGCCACGGGCGTTCTTTCTCTCGTCGCGATCGCCGCCGTGACGTATCAGATCTTCGGGTTCGGCGGCGCAATCGGAACGACGACGGAAGGCGTCTCTTTCTCGGGCATGAGTCTTTTCATCTGCGGGGTTGTCGGACTCGTCGTCACGGGCCTAATCGTTTGGATCACCGAATTCTATACCGGCACCGCCTTTCGTCCGGTGAAGTCGGTCGCGGCGGCGTCGGTTTCCGGACACGGCACCAACGTCATCCAGGGCCTCGCCGTTTCAATGGAGGCGACGGCGCTGCCCGCGCTCGTCATCATCGTCGGCATCATCGTCACGTACAATCTCGCGGGCCTGTACGGCATCGCAACCGCGGTGACGACCATGCTGGCGCTCCCCGGGATGATCGTCGCGCTAGACGCCTTCGGCCCGGTCACCGACAACGCCGGCGGCATCGCCGAAATGTCGGGCCTTGAAGGTTCCGTCCGTGAAACGACGGACGCTCTCGACGCAGTCGGAAACACCACCAAGGCGGTCACCAAAGGCTACGCCATTGGATCGGCGGGCCTCGGCGCACTCGTCCTCTTTGCTGCGTATACGGAAGACATCAAGCACTTCTCGTCGCATCCAGACCAGTATCCGTTCTTCGCCGATGTCGTCGTCAACTTTTCGCTTTCCGATCCCTATGTGATCTGCGGCCTATTTTTCGGGGGCCTCCTGCCGTTCCTTTTCGGCGGCATGGCCATGCAGGCGGTCGGGCGCGCGGCGCAAGCCGTCGTCGAGGAAGTGCGGAAGCAGTTCCGTGAGGATCCCGGCATCATGAAGGGAACGTCGAAGCCGAATTACGCCCGAGCTGTGGACATGCTGACGCGCGCAGCGATCAAGGAGATGGTCGTTCCCTCGCTTCTGCCCATTCTATCGCCGATCGTTCTCTACTTCGTAATCGGCATGGTGGCTGGCAAGTCAGCGGCGCTTTCCGCAGTCGGCGCAATGCTGATCGGCGTCATCCTGACGGGCCTCTTCGTCGCGATCTCAATGACCTCAGGCGGCGGCGCATGGGACAACGCCAAGAAGCTCATTGAGGAAGGCTTCACCGACGCCTCAGGCAAGCTCCACAAGAAAGGTTCGGACGCGCACAAGGCTGCGGTCACAGGCGATACGGTCGGCGATCCCTACAAGGATACGGCGGGCCCGGCGGTCAACCCGATGATCAAGATCACCAACATTGTGGCGCTTCTTCTTCTCGCGGTTCTTGCCGGCGCCTAAAGCGGAAGCGGACTCGATATGGAAAGCCCCGCTCCGGCGGGGCTTTTCTTTTTTGAGCCAAGGCGTATGAGGCGCGCCATGTCATTCGACGCCATTATTTTCGACTGCGACGGCGTGCTCGTCGATTCAGAAGTCCTCGCCATCAAGGGGGAGCGCAAGGCGCTTGAGGATTTGGGACTTCACTACACGCCGGAAGAATATGTGCGACGCTTCGTCGGCCTGCATGACGGACTGTTTTTCGATCATCTGCGAACGGATTACCGCCTAGCGTTTGGGCGAGAGGCCCCCGTTGGCTTCGAGGATCTGGTTCTTGACGGGCGCCGCCGCGAAATGGGCGCGCTGACGGTCATCGGCGGCGCCGCCGCCGCGCTTTCCGCCGCGCGCGAAAAATTCTCGCGCCTTGCCGTCGCCTCTTCCTCACGCGCGCCGTTTCTAAAAGGAAAACTTGAACGCATGGGGCTATATGATCTCGCCGCGCCGCATGTCTACTCGGCCGACCTTGTCGCGCACGGCAAGCCGCATCCCGACCTGTTTCTTTACGCAGCGGGAAAGCTCGAATGCGATCCAGCGCGCTGTCTAGTCCTTGAGGACAGCGCCAACGGGGTGAAGGCCGGTCGCGCCGCC